>NZ_JBMLSD010000319.1:0-2641 GCF_049240685.1 Flectobacillus sp. | reverse complement strand
CATTGGCAAGTCCAAGAAACTCAAAAAAGTAAGATTTAATATCTAGAAGCTGTAGCCTTTAAGCAATAGGCATTAGGCAAAATGTATCCTCGGTCAGTGTCCCGAATCCGAATCCTAGGTCAGTGTCCCGAATCCTAGGTCAGTGTCTCACTGACCTACTCGCGACAGCAAAAGCCAGCATAAAAAGATTGAAAATAGTATAAAGGATTATAAACCGCTTAGATGACCCGAGGTGTCGAGTGAGACACTCGACACGGATTGAAGAATCCTAGGTCAGTGTCCCGAATCCTAGGTCAGTGTCTCACTGACCTACTGGCGACAGCAATAGCCAGCATAAAAAGATTGAAAATAGCATAAAGGAGTATAAACCGATTAGCTGACACAAGGTGTCGAGTGAGACACTCGACACGGATTGAAGAATCCTAGGTCAGTGTCTCACTGACCTACTGGCGACAGCAAAAGATAGCATAAAAAGATTGAAAATAGTATAAAGGAGTATAAACCGCTTAGATGACCCGAGGTGTCGAGTGAGACACTCGACACGGTTTGAAGAATCCTAGGTCAGTGTCCCGAATCCTAGGTCAGTGTCTCACTGACCTACTCGCGACAGCAATAGCCAGCATAAAAAGATTGAAAATAGTATAAAGGAGTATAAACCGCTTAACTGACCCGAGGTGTCGAGTGAGACACTCGACACGGATTGAGACACGAGTTGTCGAGCGGAATACTCGACACGGATTGAACTTTAAGCCTACGGCATAAAGCCCAAAGCAGAATTAATTTGTTTAATTACAAAACCCTAAACCCAAACTATGCTTTCACCTCTAGCAGAAAAGCTCACTTGGCTTGATTATGCCATTGTGGGAATATATCTAATTGTATTGTTGGTTATTGGCTATCGTGCAAGTCGTCAAAAAAATACTGACGAAACGCTTTTTCTAGCCAATAAATCACTGGATTGGTACAGTATCGGTTTTAATATGTGGGGAACAAATGTGGGACCTTCGATGCTTTTGGCATTTGCTAGCATTGGTTATAGCACTGGTATTGTGGCCGTTAACTTTGAGTGGTATGCCTTTGTCTTCTTGTTTTTGCTAGCCATTGTTTTTGCCCCAAAATATATTGCCTCGAAAGTATCCACTATGCCAGAGTTTATGGGAAAGCGTTATGGCGATTCTACCCAAAATATCCTAGCATGGTATGCCCTCATCAAAATTTTGATTTCTTGGTTATCGCTCGGTTTGTTTTCTGGAGGTTTTTTGGTTCGACAAATTTTAGGCGTTCCAATGGCTCCTGCGGTAATTGTTTTGGTACTATTTGCGGGGCTCTTTGCCTATATGGGTGGGCTCAAGGCTATTGCAAAAGTGAATGTTTTCCAAATGATTCTTTTAATTGGAGTTTCTACTACGCTCACGATCTTAGGATTACAGAAAGTTGGAGGTATCTCAAATATGTATCAACAAGTGCCAGCAGATTTCTGGACTTTGATTCATCCTGCCAATGATACCAAATATCCTTGGCCAGCCATTTTGTTGGGTTATCCTGTTTCAGCAATTGCATTTTTCTGTACTGACCAAGCCATGGTACAATCAGTTTTAGGAGCAAGAACCCTCGAACAAGGTCAATTGGGTGTAAACTTTATCGCTTGGTTAAAAATCTTATCTCTACCGTTATTTATCTTGACAGGGGTTATTTGCCATATTCTATTTCCTAACCTAACAGACCCCTCAATGGCATATATGACCATGGTAACCAATTTATTTCCTGCGGGATTAAATGGTTTAGTCATTGTTGTGTTGATTGCGGTATTGGTCGGAACTATTGGTTCGTCGCTCAACTCACTGAGTACTGTTTTTACGATGGATGTTTATGTCAAAAAAATCAATCCAAGTGCTAGTAACGAACAAATTATCAAAGTCGGTCGCTTGACGGTACTGGCAGGTTGCGTATTTGCCGTATTGATGGCCTTGGCCATTGATTCCATTAAAGGGCTCAATTTGTTTGATGTATTTCAGTCGGTTTTGGGCTTTATTGCACCGCCACTTTCTGTAGTATTCTTACTAACCGTTTTCTGGAAAGCCATGACACAAAAAGCCGTAAACGCCATTTTATCTTATGGCTCTGCCTTTAGTCTTGGCGTTGGGGTATTGTATTTATGGGTTTTTACGCCCGACAAATACAGTTTTTGGCCGCATTACCTCTTGTTATCCTTTTTCATTTTTGCCTTTTTAGCATTTGTTGCCGTGATTATTTCTATCACTGACAAAAATCCTATAATCCATCTTTCTGAAAAAGAAGAATCTAGTCAAGAATTTAAACCAAGCACCAGAGTAATTACCCTTTGGACAGCCTTAGTGGTTGTGATGGTTTCATTATATCTGTTTTTTAGTTAAAACAATCATTTTAAGTAATCGTGCAGAATAAGATTTAAGTTATGTGTTTAGGCACTAGGCAACAGGCACAAGGCACAGAGTGTTAATATATTTTTTATTACCCACTGGCATGCTTTTTTCCAAAACCCACCGCCGAAAGCTGTTACCTGAAAGCCCCAAGCATAATCTTAAATTTTATTTTGCCTACTAATTTAAAGCGAGCTTTTTCGCCCCCAAACCTCAATTCATACATGAAACGTTTTTTCTAC
>NZ_JBMLSD010000318.1:0-1452 GCF_049240685.1 Flectobacillus sp. | reverse complement strand
GCCTTTGGTCAAATTAGTCAATCAACCAGATGCCGTAATTGTGGCTTTTAAATGAAAAATTAAGAGTAATGAAGTTAAAGTTTTAATTATAGCTTATTCTTCTATTATTTTTTTCAACTCTTCTACCTTTGGCAGATACAATAAGTATTTACTCGCAAATATCTGTTTGTTATCTTTTGGTAGTGTGATTTCTACCATGGCATCTTTCTTGTCTTTGCACAAAATGATTCCTATGGTAGGTAATTCATCTTCTGTCTTAACAAATCGATCGTAATAATTTACATACATTTGCATTTGACCTAAATCCTGATGTTTCAATTTCCCAATTTTTAGATCAATTAGAACAAAACATCGCAAAAGTCGATTATAAAAGACTAAATCTACTCGAAAGTGCTCTTCATCAAATGTAAATCGTACTTGTCTTCCAACAAAAGTGAATCCCTTTCCGAGTTCAAGTAAAAAATGCTCTAGACGGTCTATTATTGCTTGCTCAAGTTGTGTTTCAGAATAATTGGACTGTTCCTTTAAATTTAGAAACTCTAAAATATATGGGTCTTTTAAGGTCTCCAAAGGGTTAGTGACATTTCGTTCTACCGAACGGTCTTGGTTATTAACGTTCTTCGAAATCATTAAACGATGGTATACAGCAGAGTTAATTTGCCTTTCTAATGTCCTAACGCTCCATGAGTTTTGTTCAGCTTCTTTTTGATAATAAGCTCGTTCATTTTCATCCTCTATACGCATTAAGTGAATGTAATGTGTCCAGCTTAAGTTTTGCGAAATCGGTGATTTCGCATTCTTGAAAGTAATATAAAATTTACGAATTAGCTCAAGGTTTCTTTTAGAATAGCCCTTGCCAAATTCGATAGTTAATCTTTCAGATAGCTCTGAAAGAATAAAGGTTCCGTAGTCTGCATAGCTTTTCCCTTTTTGCTCTTGTTCAACAATTTGTTTTCCCAATTCAAAATAGGTATAAACCATAACGGAGTTAACTTGCTTTAGTAAAGTATCTTGAGCTTTACGTAAAAGCAACCTAATATTCTCAAAAAAAAGATTATCTAATTTTGTGTCCATCTTCAATGTGAAAAGCTAAAGTGACTTAAAACTCTATCCTCGTAGAAATGAAAATTATGTATTTGGAGTAGTGATCTTGTACTAAAGTAAGTTAAGCTCATTTTAAGAGTAGGTACATCACACAGGGGCAAATATAAGTAAATGTTAGTGTTTATCACGGTTTATTTATATTTGGATGGAATAGTAATCGGAATTTATTTTGGGTGAATATATAAATATGCCTAGTCCAAGACAAAGTCTCGAACCAATGTTTAGACTTGCAAATAATGAAATAAAACTTCCTCTACCTCACTTTCTGATAAACGTCTGAGTAAAAAATCAAATCGCCTTTTTCATTAATTCCAGAACACAAATAGCTAATCAATAGCGGAACATTGG
>NZ_JBMLSD010000317.1:0-3241 GCF_049240685.1 Flectobacillus sp. | reverse complement strand
TTTCGATTAGGGTTGGTTCGTTGTATAATTATATCGACTTTGGTAAAGAGCGTAGCGATTACTCGGGCTTGAGAGAAATCCCTTTCAAGAAAACTTTGATGGCTGCTACTCAGGCTTTTGTACAAGAAAAGCAACGTCTTTACAAAGAAGATATTGTACCACTCTGTACCCAAAATGGCTTTAGAATTATTAAGATTGGTGACTTGTATTCTGAAGAACTTGAAAAGGTAACCGATTATTTTAATCGTACGATATATCCAATGCTTACCCCAATGGTGTTTGACCAAACGCACACTTTTCCAAGTTTGCTGGCAAAAACCTTGATTTTTGGGGTAGTTACTCGCATACCATCGGGCGAAATTGATTTTATCAAAAACGAACCACTCAAAGGTGATAATAGTAAAATCAGTTTTGTACAAATACCTCAGAATCTTAAGCGTTTTTTTGTTTTTGAACGTGAGGATGAAATTGTATTTTTTCCTATCGAAGAAATCATCCGTCATGAAATGTGGAAACTCTACAAAAACGTAGAAATCGAATCTATTGCCCTATTCCGTATTACTCGAAATGGTGATTTTGACGTGGTAGAGCATGAAGATTCGGAAACAGACTTTATTGACGAAATCAAGAAAAAAATTAAAGATCGTCGTTTAGGCCGTGTGACGCGCATCGAAATTGAACCTGATTGTTCTCCTTGGATGCTCGAAATGATGATGAAGCGCTGGAAATTGGAAAAAGATGGGGTTTTCTACAATGGAAACCTTATTGATTTTACTGCTTTTTGGCAAATTATCAAATATCCCGAATTTAAAAGTCGATTGGTACAACAGCATCCTCCTGTACCACCTCTGGGTCTTTCGAGTATGAAGCAGGCTGATATTTTTGAGACTATTCGCCAAGGCGATATCTTGATGCATCACCCTTACAACAATTTTGAGCCTGTTTTACAACTCTTAGAACAAGCTGCTGACGACCCTCAGGTATTGGCTATCAAGATTACCTTGTATCGTATTTCGAAAAACTCAAGAATTGCGGATGCCTTGCTCCATGCTGCCGAAAATGGTAAACACGTGTCGGTGTTGTTTGAGGTAAAAGCTCGTTTTGATGAGGAAAACAATATTCGTGAGGCTTTGCGACTTCAAAATGCGGGTTGCTTTGTAATTTATGGTATCCCAGGCTTAAAAACACATACCAAATTACTACAGGTAATTCGTACCGAAGGTAATCAGGTGGTAAGTTACGCACATTTGTCGTCTGGAAACTATAATGAAGATACTGCCAAACTTTATACTGATATTGGTTTGTTGACCACCAATGAGGTGATTACGCGCGATATTTCCGAATTTTTCAATGTTATCACAGGACATTCACAACCACATAGTTACAAATATTTGATTACTGCCCCTCGTGAGATGCGTAACAAATTGGTGGAAATGATTCGTAATGAGGCACGCAATGCTCAAGCGGGCTTGCCAAGTGGTATTTGTATCAAAATCAATTCACTACAAGACAAAATCACGATTGATGAATTATACAAGGCTTCACAAGCAGGTGTACCAATTCAATTGATTGTGCGTGGTATTTGTTGTATCCGCCCGGGTCGGAAAGGTTTGTCTGAAAATATTAAAGTACGTTCTATTGTTGGAGACTTCTTGGAGCATACACGCGTGTATTATTTCCATAACAATGGGAATCCAAAAGTATATGGAGGCTCTGCCGATGTAATGGTTCGTAGTTTTGACCGACGTATCGAGTCCTTATTCGAATTAGTCACCAATCAGGTGCGTCAGCAAGCTATTCATATTTTGCAATGTAACTTGCGCGATAATGTGAATACCTATGAAATGCAGGAAGATGGTTCATACAAGCATTTGGCTAATCCTGAGGATTTGGGTATAGAACCTTTCGATATTCATAAAGAATTTTTTAATGTAAAATTAGAAGATGTGATGAATGCTCGCTTGTTCGAAGAAACTTCCGAGCCAGAGCAAATCGAATTAGAAAGTATTTAATTTTGACAAAAACCCTTACTTCGGTAGGGGTTTTGTTTTTTTGAAAAATATGAAAAAATCATTTGATGCATATCAACTTCGTGCTGGCGATGTGGTGGCATCTATTGGCGCAGCTTCGGGTGTATGGGAAATAGGCTTGGCAACGATGCAAGATGGACTTACGTTTTATATTCAGGATATAGACGTATATAGTTGCAATGAGGAAGAGATAGCCTATACAAAAAAATATTGGGAGCGTCAGGTTGGTAGAATAATCGACGGGGTATTTTATGCCGTAGTTGGCACGCCTCAAAAAACTAATCTGCCTTTACAAACTTTCGATAAAGTCTTAGTTATTAATGCCTTTCATGAATTTGAATACCAACAAGAAATGCTAGAAGAAATAGGCTTAATATTGAAAGATGGGGGGCAACTCATTATTGAGGAAGAAATAGCCTTGACGTTGGGACAAGTGCACGAGGGCTGCGGATTACCACTGTTCCTAGAGGAAGAACTCATCAAGTTTGTTCAGAAATATCGGTTTGAGTTAATTAAAATCGTGGAAAAAGAAGCATTTTTAAAGGTATATATTTTTCAAAAAAAATCTGTGACCTGACATCTTAGGCCTTAATGTACCCCTTCTTTTACCAAATCTTTATATCCTCCTTTAAGATTATAGATTTTTTTAAAGCCATATTCTTTCAATATTTCGGCGATTTCAGAGCTTCTTCCACCTGTGGCACAATACAATAATACAGGCTTATCTTTATCTAAAGATTCAATTTTTTCTAAAATATCTGGGTCAAAATAATCAATACATTTTGCAGATGTTACTTTTCCTTCTTTCCATTCTTGAGGAGTACGCACATCAATAATTTGTATATCGGGATTATTTTTGACAATATCAGCAAATTCGTGAGGGCTCACATTGAGATTTTCCTCAACGACGCAGCCTGTGCAAAGTGCTACAAAGCTGATGAAGTAAACAATAAATAAGGGTTTCATACAATGGTTAAGTGGTATTTTTATGCAAGTTATAGGGATTATAGGAATTTTCTAAATTCTAATTTTTAGAAAGTTATTAGAGTTTTTACTTGGTATAAAAATGAGGGAGATTGGAGCTGTATTTTACAAAAATTCGTGTGTAATTTGGCGAATGAGTGAATTTCTCCTTAAAGTAATCACTCATTCACTCAATCAAAATTCTCTCAATTTGGAACTGCTCATGCTTATTTCTTTTTAGGAGCTGA
>NZ_JBMLSD010000316.1:0-2654 GCF_049240685.1 Flectobacillus sp. | reverse complement strand
ATGAAAACCGACATTCTAATAATAGGTTCTGGCCCAGTTGGGGCTACTTATGCACGAATTATTGCAGAACAAAAACCGCAAGTCAAAATCTTAATGGTTGAGGTAGGGCCAAAAGTTTCTGACACCATAGGGCAACATGTAAAAAATATCAGCGACCCTAAAAAAATGGAAATGGCTCAAATACTTTCACAAGGGCCTAAAAAGACACCTTATCCCATGATTTCTGTAGCTGAAAGAGCATTGGCTGTTCAACGTGGCGAATTAACGCCCGACGTTTTGGCACGTGCAGGAACGCATTTGGTTTTAGACCAACCCGAAGAAATCAAGACAAACGAAATGCCTTCGCTTTCGATGTCAACCAATATTGGAGGTATGGGTATTCACTGGACTTGTGCTTGTCCAAGACCAGGCAAAGGCGAACAAATTACTTTTATTCCCAAAGATGAAATGGATAAAGCTTTTACCAAAGCTGAAAAAATCCTACACGTCACTCAAGAAGCTTTTCCTATTTCTAAAGAAGGGGAAACCATTCTGGCTATTCTCAATCAAACCCTTGGCGATAAACATTCACCCAAGCGTCAGGCACAGCCTATGCCACTTGCTTGCAAAACCGACAGCGAGTATAACCGATATTGGACTGCCACAGATTTGATTTTAGGTGAAACCTTCAATCACCCTAATTTTGAACTTCGTTCGGAAACCTTGTGTAAAAAATTATATCATCAAGACGGACGAATCACTGGAGCTGAAATTGTGTACCTACCTACACAAGAAAAAACTATCGTAGAAGCCGACATCGTAATTGTAGCAGCCGATGCGCTACGCACGCCACAATTGCTATGGGCATCGGGCATCAGACCCAAAGCCTTGGGGCATTACCTCAACGAGCATCCATTTATCTTTACTTTTGTTGAATTAGACAAAGATTTGGTGAAGAATCACTCACAAAATCCGAAAGTCGAGTGCGACCCCAGCCAAATCCGAAATCCGAAATCAAATGACCCAACCGTTGGCGTATTCTGGGTTCCTTTTGATGCTCCAAACCATCCTTTTCATGGACAAATCATGCACATGGATTTATCTCCTATGAAAACGACCGTCACCGACGACTCAAAACACATCGTAGGTTTAGGCTGGGGACCGCTGAAAGAATCAAATTTTGAAGATAAAATTGTATTTTCTGAAGTAGAAAATGATTATTTTGGCATGCCAAAAATGAATTTCAAATTCAAGTACACCGAAAAAGACTTAGAAGCCATCAATGCCGCAAAAGCATTTCAGCAAAAAGTGGTGAATTCATTCGGAAAAGAAATCAAAGACGGTGGACAAACCTTGATGCCTCCCGGTACTTCCTTACACTACGAAGGTTCAACCAGAATGGGCTTAGAAAACGATGGAACGTCTGTTTGTGATACGTATTCAAAAGTATGGGGATTTGATAATTTATTTGTAGGCGGCAACGGCGTTATTCCAATCGCTACGGCATCAAACCCGACGCTGACAAGTGTGGCTTTGGCGGTTCGTTCTTGTGAGAAAGTAACTCAACTATTAAAATAATTCAACTATGAAAGAAAGCAGTAATATTCCAATCATTGATGCAAATCAACTGATTTCTAATTTGCAGAGAGAATTGAAAACTTATGTTGCTTTCACTACCAAAGTACATTCCAATTTTCATATCAATCGTATTGAAGAATATATGAAAATAGTGAACTTCCCTACTCAATCGGACGTAGTACCTAGGCGCATTTCTGTTTTTAGCTTTTTCTTTTTGACCAAAGGACGAAGTATCAGAAGTAAAGGACTAGATAGCTATGACTTTGGCGAAAATACCTTCTTTTTTTTACCTGCTTATCAGATTACAACGCACCAAGAAATATGCTTTGGTAGCGAAGGATATTATTGTCATTTTGATATGGAATTGTTGAATGTGGATTATAAAACCAAAGATCTCATCAATGATTTTACCTTTTTGGAGTTTAATGCCAATCCTATTGTTATGATAAACGACGAGGCAAGGGAACGGATTATTCCGCTCCTCGAAAGGCTTATCGTAGAGTATAAAGCTGGCGAAGATTGTAGGTTTGATATTCTGAGAATCTATTTGATGGCTGTTTTTACCGAGTTGAAGTCTTTTGTGAATGCTTCTAAGCCAAATATTTCTAACTCAGCCTATTTGATTACTGAACAGTATAAAAAATATTTGTCTCAATATATTTACGAAAAACAAAAAACTACCGATTATGCCTCGTTAATGGCTATCTCTCCCAATCATTTGAATAAGTGTGTGAAATCTACTCTGGGTAAATCAGCACATGATTTACTCAATGAAATGCTCCTGTTGGAGGCCAAGGTTTTGCTAAAACAAACCAGCCTCAACGTTACAGAAATTGCCTACAAAATTGGAAAGAACGAGGTAAGTGATTTTGTTCGTTTTTTCAAAAAACAAACGGGTATTACCCCTACCGAATACAGGTTATTACAATAGCTTTATACATGTAATCTTAAGCACAGAGGCAATAGGCATTAGGCATTAGGCATTAGGCAATAGGCATTAGGCAATAGGCATTAGGCAATAGGCATTAGGCAATATGCATTAGGCAAAAACAGGACTTTTAAATTTGATAAAAAATGCCCTTTTTTCTTTAGCTTAC
>NZ_JBMLSD010000315.1:0-6752 GCF_049240685.1 Flectobacillus sp. | reverse complement strand
TAATTTCTCTAAAAATACTCTTTATATCTAAAGTTTAAGTAACTGTACAAAATTATATTTAAGTTTTGTGTTTTAGGGACAAGGCAACAGGCACAAGGCAAAGAGTGTTAAAATATTTTTAACGACCACGAACATGCATTTTTCCCATAGCCCACCATCGAAAGCCGATACCTGAAAGCTTAAAACTTAAATTTTAATTTTCGTACAATTTAATACGGCTATATTTTTTCTATACAAACTTACTAGGCAAGTATCAGCAAATGATTAGTAAAAGATTAGAAATTTATTAGAATTGTGTAGCACAGTAGCTTTAAGGGGATTCTAATGCATGTATAAGCCAAATGTAATATTAAATCGACATTTTGAGTAAACTGTTTTATATCACTTAAAATGAATGATTTATGAAAAATATAAGCGTAATTATTCCAGCATGGAATGAAGAAGCTACTATTTCGGAAGTAGTACGAAAGGCTTTTAATTCTAAACTGACAAAAGAAGTTTTGGTAATTGATGATAACTCGACCGATAATACCGTTTCGGTAGCTTTGTTATCTGGTGCCTGCGTAATAGGTAGCGCTGAAAAAGGAAAGGGTATTTCTATGCAAGAAGGAGTCAGATTGGCAACAGGAGAGTACTTGATATTTCTGGATGCCGATATTCCTACCTATCCCGAAAACATCGTGGATTTGATGGCAAATCCTTTACTAGAACAAGGCGCCGACTTTGTTAAGTCTTGTTTTGATAGGCAGGCTGGTCGTGTAACGGAGTTGTTGGCAAAACCTCTTTTGGATATCTATTTCCCTGAATTAAATCAGTTTTCTCAACCGCTCAGTGGGATAGTATCAGGTAAAAGGAGTTTTTTGGAAAATATTGTTTTTGAAAATGATTATGGGGTAGATATTGGTTTGCTTATAGATATGTACCAAGCCAATGCCAAAATTGTCGAAGTCAATATTGGCTATGTCGAAAACAAAATGAAACCTCTACAATCTCTCGGGAATATGGCAAAGGAAGTTACCCGCGCCATTATGAATCGTGCCGAAGCAGATACTACTTATCATGCAATTCCTCATCAATCGGTAATTGGTGGGCTTCGTGCAGAGCTGAATCCTGCGCTCAAACATAAGGTGGTGGTGTTTGATATGGATAGAACCATTTTGTCAGATAGTTTTATTCAAACTGCAGCACGCCATTTTGGTTTTGAAAAAGCTCTCCGAAAAATTGCTATGGAGTATGTAAACCCTGTTATTAGAACTAAGGAGATTGCCAAATTGATGAAAGGACATACTGTTGCCGAAATTATTGAGGTATTGGATATGATTCCGATAACGCCAGATTTTGAGCACACCGTGCAGGCTTTGAAGCATAAGGGATGCATCATAGGTATTGTTAGTGATAGCTATAGTTTGGTAACTAACCACCTGATGCATAAGTTTCAATTGGATTTTACTATGGCTAATGACCTAGAGTTTTGGAGAGGAAATACCACTGGTGAAGTAAAAATTCCTTCTGCTTTTTTTAGACATCATGAGGCCAATTGCAAACATGATTATTGTAAAAGCCATGTGATTTCGTATATCTCAGCAGCTTTGGGATTGACGCTCGAGGAAATAATGGTGATTGGAGATGGCGAAAACGATATGTGTATGGTACAAAAAGCTGGTGTAGGATTTTCGTTTTGCGCTAGTCATCCCGCCTTAGAGTTGGTAGCCGATGTGGTACTCCGAGAACGAAGCTTTGAACCTATGTTGGCTTTTGTAGAGTAGATTATGAACTATTGTGGATTTGGGATTTCTGATTTCGGAAGTGTAATCTTTTATTTTTTGTAAAAAATAGAGGTATTTTACTTTATTTCCGAAATCAAAAATCCCAAATCCGAAATTGCTTGCTTTCCTTCGTAAACAACTCATTATAAGCAAGAAATGCTCCCCACTTTGGGGAGCACTCTTTATTTAGTGGAAGGCAATAAATCGTTCTAGTGATGAATTTTGAGTGCGGAGTTTGGAGTACAGAATTCGGATAATCGTATTTTTCTATATTTCCGCAATTGGTGCTGTAAAAAAGAATCCAAACAATTTCAGATTTGGGATTGAGGATTTCGGAAATAAGGTTAAACCCCTTTATTTTTTAAAGAAATGTAAAAGCTTACACATCCGAAATCTAATATCCGATATCTGAAATAATTAGTTTTAGGGCTTTTCGTACACGACTAATCCAAAATCCACAATTGTGAAATTTCTTCTATTCCTCATGCAAGGCCATTTCTTGTGGCGATTTCATAATCATTGTTCTTGTTGGAAACGGAATTTCGATAGATTCTTCTCTAAATTTTTTATGAATATCTTTCATAAACTCATGTTTGATGAGAAACTGATCACTGAAAGTTTTGGCTCTCATAATCACCGTCATTTTGATGGAAGACTCTTCAAAAGAATTGAATCTTACTACTGGTGTAAAATTCTCGACGGCTCCTTCTAATCTAAGCATTGTACCAGTGGCTACTTCGATGGCAATTTTCTCTACATATTCCAAATCGCAATCATACGAAATGCCAATACTGACGGTTGCAGGGGTTTCGGTATCAGGGAAATTGTAATTTTTGAGCGCATTGGTCGAGATTTTCGAATTGGGAACAATCACAATATGGTTTGCCATTGTTCTAATTGTTGTATTTCGCCAAGTAATATCTTCGATGTAGCCTTCTTCTCCTGTCGAAAGTTGTACATAATCTTGCGGACGAATCTTCTTTGATACTAATAACTGCAAACCTGCAAAAAGGTTTGATAAGGTATCTTGCAAGGCTAAAGCTACTGCCAAACCGCTGACTCCCAGTGCAGTAAGTGCTGGTGCTACCGACACCCCAACGCTTTGCAAAATCATTACTAATGCACCAATATAAATGGCCACTCGAATGATATTAGTAATAATAGAGGACGTAGGTACAGACCCATTTACTTGCGGCATTTTTTGATTTGCCAAGCTTGTGAAAAAATTGGCACAGGCTTTAGCAATACTAAAAATTAAAAAAATATGAGCAATTCTTCCCGCATAGATTTGATAATGACCAAGTTCTTTATTGTAATATTCCACACCCATTTCCATGAAAATAGCTGCAAGTAAGGGCACAATATTGTTGTGGATACTTACCAATAAAATATCATTGAAACTTGCTTCAGAGTGAATCGTATCAAAGTTGCCATAAGCTGCCTTTACACGTCCTCGCCAAATGGTCTGAATTGTTTTGGCGATACCTACACCAACACAAATCCAGCCTAAAAGAAATACGATTATAATCCAGTTTGATTCTAACATAATATCCAAAATTGTACGCTTGAGTAGAATTAAGCGAAAGATTTAACAAGAATGATTAAGCCCAAGTAGTTACTTGAGTTAAAATATATACGATAAAGTAGTGGAAAAGTCTTTAATAAGTAGGAATGTTTGGTTTTGAATGCTGTCTTTTGAATCGAACACCATTTTTTGTGATGAATAAAGCTTTTACATCGAAATAAGCTTCGAAATATGTATTGGATATCAAGTTTATAGTAAACTTGTTCTAAAAATACTAGACACTACTTAGCGTTAGTTCTTCTTTACGTTTGATAATACAAAGGAAAAACGCCAGACTTAAAGTCCAATTAATAAATAATTAGAATCGAATTAGATTGTCTAATGATAGAAAACCTTCAGTATTTTATTTAAAAAAGCCCAAAATCAATAATTTAACGCATTTTTAAACAATTGTAGATTTGGGATTGCTGATTTCGGAAATAAACCAAAATGCCTTTATTTGTCATAAAAATAGAAGTTTTTGCTTCCGAAATCACACATCCGATATCCGAAATGCTTGTTTCGTGATTCCCTAAATCCAGTGTTTGCGTTTAAAAAACCAAAGTACTGCGGTAGATGAAAGCATCATTAAAATCAATGCCAAATAAAAACCATAAGGATGCAAAATGGTTGGCATGACTTGATAATTCATCCCAAAAATCCCAGCGATGAGCGTAGGAGGGAGGAAAACGATGGTTACAACCGTAAAGATTTTAATAATCTGGTTTTGTTCGAGGTTGATCAAACCTGTAAATGTATCTTGAAGGTACTCCAAACGCTCAAAATTGAAAGTGGTATATTCCGTCAAGGAACTAATATCTTTCAATACAATCCTTAATCTTTCACGGTAACTTTCTGGAAATAATCTACTTCGTTGAATACTCGATAATACACGCTGTTTGTCGATAATACTTTCACGAAGCATCATGGAGTTTTCTTGCAAAGTGTTGATTTTTAGGAGTATTTCTTGTTTTGGCTTTTTTTCGTTGGAAAGTGATTTACTGATGTTGGTAATTTCGCGTGACATATTTTCCAGCAAATCGGCATCGGCTTCGATGCGTGTTTCGAGCAATAACAAGAAAATATCAATACCTGTCTCAAAAGGTTCTACATATACACGCATCTTTTTTACAGTATCCGCAAAAGTTTTCGAATCGCCCTGACGATAGGTAAATAAAGTAGTATTTTTTATCAAAAACGAAACAGGATAACTATGATAGCCATGCTGGTCTATTTTAGAAAAATTGGAGTTGGCTACCATCATATCGCCCTGTTCAAAAAAACGGGCACTACTTTCAATCTCCACAATTTCTTGCGGTGTCTGAAAACTAACTTGGCATTTGCTTTCTATCCATTCTTCCTCTTCGGGACTTGGCGATTGCAAGTCCACCCAAATCACATTTGGAATTTGCGAGAGCATTCTCACGTCGTTTTCCTTTCTGATTTGTTTTTTCTCCTTATAAAAGATTCTTACCATGTCAGTAGTTGTTTTGGTGTTGGAGTAGTATCCAAGACTTGTTCAACATGCTAGGCTGTACCAAAGGGCAACCGAGATATACTTTGTGATTTAGCGTAGTTTGCTAATGAGTTTTTGAAAATATAAAACATCCTACATTAATACAAGCAATCTAAGGGTTTTTGGAGGGTACTGTAGGGTATCAACTCAGAAAAATCCTATCTTTTCAAAACTTCACAAAGCTGCATTTTGTGGTAAGTTGTTGTGTGTTAGTTGATTATAAAAAATGGTATTGCGCTTAATTTATATAGACCATTCACTCAACTTTTGGGCTATTCTCTTTTTGAAGAGAATTTAGTAAATTTCTTTTTCATGTGTAAAACAACAAGTCAAAACCTCGGAGTATGGAGAATCCAAAACTTTTTGAGCTCTTCGGTAAGATAAGACTGGTTATACTTTACCTAAACCAAACTAAATTAACCCTAGTACTCGTCGTACGCTCATCCTCAAACTATGTCTGCAAAGAATAAACTAAACCTTTTTGACACCACAATGCTTGTGGTAAGTCTCATTATTGGAATGGGAATTTTCCGTAATCCAGTCGAAGTAGCCAAATCTGCACAAAGTCCCTCCATTTTTTTCTTGGCTTGGATATTAGGAGGTGTCGTAAGTTTTTTCGGAGGACTTACCTATGCCGAAATTGGGTCGAGATATGCCGTAAAAGGCGGTTTTTACAAAATATTTTCGTATTGCTATCACCCAGCTTTTGCCTTTATGGTCAACTGGATGTTAGTAATTTCCAATGCAGGAGCTACTTCTATTGTGGCAATTGTGGGTGCTGAGTACATCAATCCTATCATTATGCCAGCCTCGCTTCAGAATCCGATGGGAATAAAAATTACTTCGATTTCAACGATTGTAGTATTATATATCATCAATTTTTTGGGTATTCGTCTTTCTGCACAAACCCAAAATCTATTGTCGATGATCAAAATGGTACTTATGGCATTATTAATTCTGACTATTTTTGCTGGTCACCCTGCTCCTGTAAGTCATACTAATTTTGCTATTAGTCAAGAGGCTTGGCAGTTTACCGATTATCTCAAAGCCTTGGCCGTGAGCTTTATTCCTATCTTTTTTACCTACGGAGGTTATCAACAAACCATCAACTTTGGTACTGACATCGAAAATCCTGTACGCAATACGCCCAAAGGAATTTTTATTGGTTGTAGCTTGGTCATGTTTTTGTATTTGGCCATCAACTTTGCCTATTACAAAGTTTTAGGCATAGAAGGTATTGCGCAGTCAAAATCATTAACGGCTGATTTGGCGAAGGTTTTCTTTGGGGAAATAGGCTTCAAATTCACGTCAGTATTGCTCTTTATTTCGGTGCTAACTTTTGTGAATTCTGCTATGCTGACGAATCCAAGAGTCTACTTTGCGATGGCAGAAGATGGCGTTTTGCCGCAAGTTTTCAAAAAGCAAAATGATAAATCACAAGTACAGGAATTTGCTTTAACGGTCTTTGCTTCGTTTTTGGTGCTATTCCTCTTTTTTGCAGATTCCTTCAAAGAATTATTAAACTATGTGATGTTTTGCGACTCTGTAGGTATGATTACCTCGGCAGCAACGATTTTTTTACTAAGAAAAAAGAGCAAAGAGATACTAGGCGAAACCTATATGATTGGTTTTGGGAAAGTCCTTTTTCCTGTCATTTTTATAGCTGTATATACGGTAGTTGCGATTAGCTCTTTGGTTGAGAATAAGGAGAATTTACCAACAGCTATCGGTCTATTTTTAGGTGGGTTACCGCTGTATTTTATTCTGAAAAAAGCGATGGATAATTTGAAGATATAGGGGGAATGAAGGAATGAAAAATGAAAAGTGAAGGAATGAGATATTTACTAACCTCTCAAAAACAAAACTTATGGAAGACATTTCTTTAATTATCAACCAACTTGGCGAG
>NZ_JBMLSD010000314.1:0-1386 GCF_049240685.1 Flectobacillus sp. | reverse complement strand
CTCTGGGCATTCGGCAAAATATATCTATCATTACTAAAAAACATTTTAACACTCTTTGCCTTGTGCCTGTTGCCTTGTCCTTATGATAAAAAACTTAAATATAATTTTGCACTAATACTTAATACGAGTGTATCAATTTTTATGACCTGCTTACAAACACGATAGTCCTATGAAAAAAAATGTTTTATCCTTTCTATTAGTATACCTTGTCCAGACCGTCATCTTTGCACAATCTAAAATTGACTCCTCAAGCTATCCTGTTCAAATTTTTCAATTATTAACTAAGTACAATTGGGAGAAAAACTATGTGGATATGCAAGATGGGAGCATTTTGCAGGACCCAGCCGCCGAACGAAAAACAGTGATGTGCTTACTATTTAGAAAAAATGGCACGGGTTCTTTCATTCAGGGCGAGCAAGCCTCCTCGTTTCGTTTTCGCATTATCGACTCGCTGGTTACCATCAATGAAGCTATTTATAAAATTGACAAAATCAATGATTATGAAATCATCTTTAGTGTATATGCCAAAAACTTGGATGAAGACGAAAAGCTTAGATTTCACTATTTGGCCACAAAAGATACGCCTAGCGAAATTTATTTAAGAAAATTAATCAAACCCAATGTTGTTTTTGATTCTCCTAAAAAGGATACCGTATTTTTATTTAATCAAGAAGTTTATCCAAAATTTAGAGGCAATTCAGAATGGCTACGCAATGTATCCGACTTTGAACAGGCTTTTGAAGATACCTACGGGGTTTCTTACAATTATATTGAGGATGAGTTTTTAACACATTTACCCAAAAATATCAATACTCGCTTTGAGGTTTCATTTGATGTGACCACCAGAGGCTTGGTTGAAAATATTGTCATTACCTCAAGTACAAATCCTGAATATAATCCTTATTTAATTGCAGCGATACAAAACACCAACAGAAAATGGCTTCCTGCCAAATGGAAAGAAAAAAATTATAAGTCAAGAATCCAATATGCATTTCAAACAGAAAAGGAAGACCCCAAAAACATAGCCTACGACCCAGAGATTTATGACAATTTCTATAACCGAGCGATGGGGCTCATGGCTCGCAAAAAATATGATAAAGCTGTAGGCTTTCTTACAAAGTGTATCTTAATGACCGAAGACTCTATCGATGCGCTTTACAAACGAGCCGAATGCTACCAAGCGGCAGGTATCCTAAAATATGCTTGTATGGATTGGAGCTTCTTGTCTTCAAAAGGACTAAAACGAGCTGAGAAATTGTACTGGCAAAATTGTAAACCATAGGATTTTACCATTAAGAAATCCTAAATTCAATAAGCGCTACGTTTTTCCGACTTAAGTTATCGTGCAAAATTATATTTAAGTTTTGTGTTTTAGGCACAAGGCAA
>NZ_JBMLSD010000313.1:0-3512 GCF_049240685.1 Flectobacillus sp. | reverse complement strand
CCAAGGCCTTTACTTCAAAAATTGCTCCTGTATAATAAGACAAACCACGAGCAAGGGTTATATCCAGTTCAATATTCTCGTCGCTTACGCCAAATGCAGCCATATAGCTCCACATTTCACGTAGTTCTTCAATTCCCTTTTTACCTGTCTCAGAATTTTGTAACAATTCTTCCAACTTAGCAAACTTTTCTTGGTTAGTGCCCGAAATCGTAAAGATTGGCGCCAGATTAGCCAAAGCCTCCTCAGAAAAGCCTCTTTCTGCTAATTCTGCCATCACTTTTTCTTGACCAATTTTATCTAATTTATCAATTGCTACAGCCAAAGCGGCTTCTTGACCCGCAGCACCAATGGCTTCTGACAAACCCGAAAGGATTTTACGGTTATTGATTTTCAGGTTAAAGCTAATATTCAGACTTTGCATTACTTCCTGAATAATCATCACGATTTCGGCTTCACAAATCAAAGAATCCGTGCCTACCACATCAGCATCGCATTGGTAAAATTCACGGTAACGACCTTTTTGAGGACGGTCGCCACGCCAAACGGGTTGGATTTGGTATCTTTTGAACGGAAGCGGTAATTCATTTCGATTCATTACCACATATCTTGCAAAAGGTACTGTTAAGTCGTAGCGTAAGCCTTTCTCAGCAATTTTTGTGGTAAGTTTTTTATAATCTGATTTTAAATCCTCTTCAGAGATTTTCTTAGTAAATTCTCCAGAATTAAGAATTTTAAACAAAAGTTGGTCACCTTCTTCACCATATTTGCCCATCAAAACCGAGAGGTTTTCCATCGATGGGGTTTCTAAAGGTTGGAATCCAAATCTTTGAAATACTGCTTTAATCGTATCAAAAATATAATTTCTTTTGACCATTTTTTCAGGGCCAAAATCTCTTGTTCCACTAACTAATGATGGTTTATCACTCATGATTTTTAAGTAGTATTTTGATTAACTATCTGATGGTAGGTGAAATTTTCAAATAAAAAAGAGATTCAACAAAACTGAAAATATTGTTTTCAGCTGTTTTTTGTGTCCATTCTAGCTATTATGATTCCCTACGGTTTTCTAAAATATCTGCAAAAATAACAAACCCTTTAGGTTTTTGGAAGCCTAAAGGGTTTTAATATCTGAAAATATCTATATTTCAGTGTATTTCTCAAAGGAATATCCAGCATTATGTTGGATAAGAATGTTTAATTCTGTAATTTTGCACCTCAAACAAAAAATCTGTTTACAATGGCCGTTACAAGACTAAAAAGAAAAGACAGAAGAAATAAGGCTATAGCTACAAACAAAGTCGAAGCAATTAAGCGTTTGCGTTTGAAGCCAGAAATCAAGTTGATTGATATCGAAGCGATCAAAGCTGAATTTGCTGCGAAGGCTGCGAAGTAATTTTCGAAATTTCTTCTAAGAGATTTAAACCTCGTCGGTAGTGGCGGGGTTTTCTTGTTTTTGCACCGCCTGCCTATCATTTACCTTCTTTTGCTGAGGTTTACTTTTTCTTTCCTCTTTTTTATCTTCCTTTTTCTCCATCTTTTTATCTTCCTTGTTTCTAAGCACCTCACCCAAATGGTTCAATTTCTTGATTTGCTTGGCTAGTTCTTTTTCTTGCTTATTCATTTTTTTGTTAATATCCATCAAAACTCTAAAACGAACCGCCTGACCAAGCGACACTAGCCCAAGATTGGTTATGATAAGTCCATACAGGCCTAATAAAAACCATACATAAAACTCCTCATTAGCACCTTTTTTATATCCAGCAGTGGTAACTACCGAAAGTCCAAATCCGAATAAAAGTATACCAGCGGCGGCACATAAAAGCCATTTGGTACGCAATGGCATGCGCTTTACTAGTCTTTCGCCTGGTGCTTTTTTTGCAATTTTTGGTCTCATTTTATTTATAAAAGTATTAGGGTTAAAAAATGTGTTAGTTTGGCTTTAAGCTGTCGGCAAAAGTATATCTTTGATTATAAAAAAACCTATTGAAATGATCTGCCTAATACCTACAGCTTCAGTCCTAGATATGCCAACTTTAGCTGTTTATTCAGATAGCCAATAATCGGCCAATAATTTTTCGACTTCTCTAAACTCGTCATAAAGATTTTTAGGAATAATCGTTTTGGCATAAGTATAGCCATGCTTTTGCCACAAGAAAAAAGTATAATAATCAGACTCATAAATGGCTTTCATGATAGTCTTTTGTTTGTTGTTGAGATGGGTAGATAGTTTTTTCTCAACACTCATCAAAAAATATGCTTTAGTTTTGAAAAGAAGCATTTTTTTTCCATTTACATACTTTTCAATGGGTTGCGCTTTCAATTCTACACTTTTTAGTGCCTCCTTGGGCAAATATACATCCTCGATACGTTCGATATAAAAATTTGAACCATTGGTTCTAAATCGCCATCCTTTGGGTAATTCATTCCTTAAGGCTAGGACTCTTTTATCTTTGCAAAGCGTATTTACATCAAGATAACGAAAAGTAGCATTTTGTCCAAAAAAAGACAATGAGATAAGCATAAACCCTGATAGGAAATAGAATTTAATCCAATTAATTGGGGCATTTTTCATATTTATTCAAGTTTGCTGTTAAATTTACAAACAGTTTATTTCGGTAAACTTAAAACTATTTTTATAATCAATAACTATTCCCGAATTACAGTACGACAAATGCCTATTATGGATACTTTCGACCTAGTGCAAATGTTTTACTGTATTTAAAATTTAAACTTAAACAATTTTTCCAATGAAAATCAAGAAGAAGGTAATTTTAAGTGCCGCAGTTTGTCTTTTGGGCTTAAAAGTTCAAGCACAGGATTTCCGTTTTGTAGAAAAAAATCCTGAAAAACCAGACGCCACTGAATATTGGGACCCAGAAGTTCGTGTTGTAACCCCAGGAGCTATTCCTTCAGATGCTATCGTACTTTTCGACGGCAAAAATCTTGACCAGTGGGAGTCCATCAAAGATGGTAGTGCCGCTAAATGGGAGGTAAAAGATGGTGTTTTTACAGTTGTAAAAGGTACTGGAAATATTTCTACCAAAAAACACTTTGGCGACTGTCAGCTACACATCGAATGGCGCTCTCCTGAAGAACCAGAAAATGTAAAAAGCCAAGGACGTGGCAACAGCGGGGTTTTCTTCCATGGAATCTACGAAGTACAAGTATTGAATTCTTATAAAAACAGAACATACCGCAACGGTCAAGCAGGTTCTATTTATAAGCAAACACCTCCAATGGTAAATGCTACAGCCAAACAAGGCGATTGGAATACCTACGATATTATTTATACCGCTCCACGCTTTACTGCAAACGGCGGAATCGAAACGCCAGGCTATATTACCGTAATTCACAACGGTGTTGTGGTACAAAACCATACAAAAATTCAAGGCGTAACTAATTATATCGGACAGCCAACCAATCCTGTACACGGACCAAAAGGCCCTATTTCTTTGCAAGACCACGGAAATGCAGTAAGTTTCAGAAATGTTTGGATTAGAGAATTGTAAGAT
>NZ_JBMLSD010000312.1:0-1787 GCF_049240685.1 Flectobacillus sp. | reverse complement strand
GAAGATTCCATAAACGGACTTTCAATGGTGCTGACAAAGACACCCTACTGATTCCGCTAAGGTCTAACCCTAACTTCATCGCTACTTTTTTAATAATATTGGCTGCCCCATTGCAATCAGCGTTTAGCTTATAGCCTTGGGCAGTACGATACAATCCACGTTTTACCCGATTGCCAGATGGTTGCCACCCTTCGGGTTTTGCGCCGAAAGTAGGTAGCATATCTCCATCAAGAAAAGAAGATTTTGAGGTATAAGATTCTTCGGTTTCAACAAAAATAATTCCGTATTGTTCACACAATTCAGCAATCCTATCTTTAAGTCGTGCCGTAGGTATTTGAACAAATTTTTGATTGGTCTTAGCACCAAGATTTATGTCTTGTTTTTGACCCTTGTTCCAACCAAAAACGACTGTTCCGATTTGGTTTTCTAAGCAATGCCTAATCACCTGACGGGCTGCTTTGTTAACCCCATCTTTGACTTGACGATTTCTTTTCTCAGTAATATGTGCTAATTGTTTAGACCAGAAACCTTGAGGTTTGTTTTCTTTAAGTGTTGATATTCTCTTGTTGTAGTTTTGATTCATTGATTTTAAGTGCTTACCATCAATGATCAAACTTGTACCAACATTCGATACGCACGTTAACCAGTTATTAATGCCAGGGTCAATACCTAAAACGTTTTCTTTGTTAACTATTGATAGTTGAGAAATACTTGGCATTTTGTACACAAATTCAGCATAGAAACAATGATTCCTTGGTAATATGCGAATCTCCCTAATGTCCTCGTATTTTAAATTAGAGGGCATCGGTAAATAGAAAGCATCTAATCCAAACCATACCTTAACCTTGCTTCCTAAAGGGAATCGCAATAGACTATCTTTTAATTTAACATCGGCGCGGGGAAAAGTAACCAAAGCCAAACCATTTTTGCGATACCCTGGAAGTCTTGGACGTTGTTCTATAGCTCCCTTTCTAACCGCTTTTACCAACCCAAGGTAAGACTTAAATGATTCAGCAACAGTTGTTAAGCATTGTTGAGCAACATGAGAATACAATGCTTGAAAATGGTTGTTGCTTTTGAATAATTTATGTAAATCAAATTTGCTAGGTATTTTACCTGTTTTAAAATACAGTTGTCTGGCATAATAGGTTCCGCAGTTACTCAGTTTTGCTGATTCTCCACAGACAAACTCTAAAATAGCTGACAAATTTTTCTCGGCTTTTATCAACACTTGCTGACATCCATAGTTAGACATTTTTCTGATTCTCAATATACTGCTTGATAACGGAAATTGGTGCGCCACCTACGGTAGAAACAAAATAACTATTTGTCCAAAGTGTAGGAAGTCTACTTTTTAACCAAGGAAATTCTTGTCTAAGAAAACGGGACGAACGCCCTTTCATATATCGAACAACCTTAGCTATTCCGAATTGTGGATCTACTTCGACCAAAAGGTGTACATGGTCTGGCATAACTTCCATCTCAATAATCTGGCTATTAAATTCTATTGCTACTTCTTGTAAAATAGCTTTAAGACGAATATCAACGCCAGAAATTAACACTTTTCTCCTGTATTTTGGACACCAAACAACATGGTATTTACAGGAATAAACAATATTGTTGTTTGACTTATATTTTTTGCTCATTACACAAATATACAACCTGGAGCTAAATAATGCAATCATCAATATATCAGACCAACTTATATATCTTTTTATGGCGGCTAAAGCCGCCTCCGACTTATCCCCATGTCTAAAGCCAGGGGCTTGCGTCTCGCTTTTTGGTCA
>NZ_JBMLSD010000311.1:0-19199 GCF_049240685.1 Flectobacillus sp. | reverse complement strand
AGGACCCATACATTAAAAGTGTATTGCTCTACCAACTGAGCTACGGAATCGTTGCATATAAGAAGCGTTTTCAGTATTTTTGTTGTTCTGTTTCGTTTTCCTTAATTGCGGTGCAAAACTACTACTTCTAGAAACATAATGCAAGCCATGCATCTAAAAAAAGTTATATTTTTTTTATTTTTCTTCGTTACGATTCCGCAACTTTCTAGGTGTCTGGACAATACAGTAACATTAAAAAATGCAGATTCTTTATTCAAAATTCAAAATTATGATGCTGCTGAAAGGATTTTTGAGCGAGAATTGACCAAAAATGAAAATCCGTCTCATATAATTTTTTTAAAACTTGCTAAAATAAATGAGCAAAAAGGAGACTATCTAAGGACGCTCTATTACCTCAACAAGTCGTTTGAAACAAAACCTAATGATAAGATTTTGTTAAAACTTCATCAAATAGCCCAAGATCATGAGCTGAAAGGTTATGAAATGAACGACTTTAATTTTCTAATTTTGTTTTACAAAAAATACTCAGGATTTCTAGTGGCTTTGATGCTCATTATCGGAATTTATGTTTTTGTAATTCTCATTGGAAAAAAATACAGAGGCGAATACACTCCAACCTCCCAAAAAGTTATTCTAACGATTTATCTGATTGGAGTAGGAACTTTATTAAATCTCCCCGACAAATACCATCAAGGAATCATTAATGCGGATAAAGTAATTCTTCGAACAAGTCCATCGGCTGGAGCGCCTGTCGAATTTGTAATCAACAAAGGGCATCGTCTTAATATAATTGGAGGGAGTGATATTTGGAAAAGAGTTTTTTGGGAAGATCATCTTTTGTACGTAAAAGAAACAGACCTCTGGCAAGTTGAATAAGGACTTAAGTGATACAATTCTACAAGCGAATAAAAAAGGTTCAACTTTATACAACCAGTTCAATCCGACAACTTGAGCGTTTTGACAAAAGTGAGCCATCTAAAATGGTAGGATTGAGAATAATTTTCAATTTTTCAGCAAACATGAGTCATCCCGATTTTTTAGATAAGGATTATCCCCCATAATTTTCATAAAAAAGGGGTCGGAAAATATTTCCCGACCCCTTTTTTGAGGCTATCATGCTAGATTTATTTGGTTTGAGACGCAAGCATTGAGACACAAGCATTGCGTCTCTACTCTGAGAATCTAAATCACTCATTAGCTAAATCGCTAAATTTGGGATTACTCATGTTTGATGCTTTAAGACTAGATATTAATGCAATCCTTGCACCTATACTTTTCAGATAATCACTAAATCGCCGTATCAGGGTTGACTCATTTTTTTCACTATTATACTCAACCTCAATTGCGTTGATACGCAAATTGCCTCTTTAGGGAAACTTGGAGGTAAGTTGTTCGTTTTAGGCAACAGGTACAAGGCAAAATATGTTACCTTATTTTCTAAAAATACAGACAAGCTTTTGTCCAAAACCCACCACCGTTAACCCATTCCAGAAAGCCCTAGGCACACAACTTGTAGTTTTTTTAAAAAAACTCAAGAACTACACAAAAAACTGCGAGCATTAAATTAAATAGTTTTTCCGATATTTTTCAGCTGAGAGAATTACCCATTAACTATTTATGTTTTAACGGCGAATCTTTCTCTTTGGCCAGCGTATTGAAGACGAGTTTATCAGTAAGAGAAGGTAAAAATTTATTAAGAAAAACGGTCAATTTACCTTGGCTTGTAAGAATTAATTCTCGTTTTCGATTCTTAACTGCTTTCAATATTCGGGAAGCGACCTCCTCTGCCGACATCATATTACCCTCATCTCTCATCGTTTCACCTTTAGTTTGACCATCTCCCCCAAGTGAGGCAACCCTAATATTAGAAGCAGTAAAACCAGGACATGCAGTAAGTACATGCACGCCCTCGTGAAGAAGCTCTGTTCTTAATGCTTCTAAGAAGCCATTCATGGCAAATTTAGAGGCTGAATATCCAATTCTAACAGGTAAGCCTCGATAGCCCGCTATTGAAGAAATCCCCACAATGGAACCTTTGGCCTTTTTGATATAAGGCAAAGCATATTTGGTGGCATATACAGTCCCATAAAAGTTTATGTCCATCACCTTCTTGATTACTTCAAGGTCACAGTCTTCGAACATAGACCGCATAGAAATTCCGGCGTTATTAATCAAAATATCGATTCGACCAAAGGTCTCTACGGTTTGAGTAATCACCTTTTTGTTGTCCTCCTCCAAACTTACATCCGCAACCACAGCAATATTTTGTATTCCTGCCTGACTCAATTCCTTACTAGTTTCATCCAATGGTGCTTGTTTACGACCAGTAATAACAATTTTGGCACCTTCATTACCAAATGCGAAGGCCATCGCTTTTCCGATTCCAGAGGAAGCGCCAGTAATGATCACAACTTTATCTTTCATAGATTCTTTAAATACTAAATTTTTACGAACCAAAATTAGGGATTAATTAGCAAAATACCTTTTTTAAGTGGTATCTGCATAAAGTTTTCATTTTATGTTATCGTTTTTTGTAATTTTGCAACCTTATGAGAAAAAAGCACAAAGAAAATATCATTTTTGAAAATGTCTTGGTAGAGGATTTTGCTGCTGAGGCAAAATGTATAAGCCGAGTAGATGATAAAGTAATCTTTATCGACGGCCCGGTAGCACCAGGAGATTATGCTGATTTAAGAATCACCAAATCGAAAAAAAGCTATTATGAGGCAACAGCTCAAAATATAAAGCCTAGTTCTCCATATCGCACACAAACTGTTTGCTCCCATTTTGGAACTTGTGGAGGCTGTAAATGGCAACATATTGGATATGATACTCAGCTATCTTTCAAAACCAAGCAAGTAACTGACGCTTTAGAAAGAATAGCCAAAGTAAACCTTCCTGTCATTAATCCTATTCTTGGCTCTGCTGAGACTTTTTACTACAGAAATAAATTAGAATATACCTTCTCTCAAAACCGATGGCTAACTATTGAGCAAATTCAGTCGGGAGAAGAATTTTCGAGAAATGCTTTGGGTTTTCACGTACCTAAAAGGTATGATAAAATCTTGCATGTAGACCATTGCTATCTACAGCCCGACCCATCTAATGCCATCAGAAATGCAGTACATGAATTGGCACAGCAACATAATATTGATTATTATGAGCAAATAAAGCAAGAAAAAGGTGCACTCAGAAATTTGATTATTCGAACAGCATCTACCGGAGATTTGATGGTAATTGTACAATTTGCATACGCTACCGAGGAGCAAATCACATTAATCATGGATTTTCTTGCCCAAAACTTTCCTCAGATTACTTCCCTTAACTATATCATTAATACCAAAGGAAATGATACTTTTTTTGACTTAGAAGTAATAAATGTAAAAGGCTTGCCTTACATAATCGAGGAAATGGAAGGTTTGAAATACAGAGTTGGACCAAAATCTTTTTATCAAACTAACTCAAAGCAAGCCTACGAACTATACAAAATTACTCGTGATTATGCAGGCTTAACAGGCTCAGAATTTGTGTATGACCTTTACACTGGAACGGGTACAATTGCTAATTTTGTAGCCAAACAGGCAAAGAAAGTAATTGGTTTGGAATATGTGGAAATGGCCGTTGAAGATGCCAAGGTCAACTCTCAAATAAATGGAATCACCAATACTGAATTTTATGCAGGAGATATGCGTAAGCTACTCGATGATGCCTTTATTAATGCCAAGGGTAGACCAGATGTAGTTATAACCGACCCTCCTCGTGCAGGTATGGATGAGCCTGTTGTTCAGACCTTATTAAATGCAGAACCTCATACAATCGTTTACGTAAGTTGTAACCCTGCCACACAAGCTCGTGACTTGGCCTTATTGGACTTGAAATATCGAGTTGAGGCCGTTCAGCCAGTGGATATGTTCCCACAAACTCATCACGTAGAGAATGTAGTGAAGTTGGTGAAAAGATAGCAGGGAATTTAAAGCGCCCTGATTAAGCAAATAATTACTTGGTAAAAGTTATCATGAAAGGTTTGGGCGCAAAATAAAATATTAAAGCCATCCTGGATTCAGTGAGTGATTATGTAAAATTTGTATTCCAGTAGTAGAGAAGCAATATTAGCGACTTAAGTATTCACGCAAAATAATATTTAATTTTTTAGCATTCGGCTTTCAGCTTTGGGCATTCGGCAAAACATATCTATCGTGACTAAAAAACATTTTAACACTCTTTGCCTTGTGCCTAGTGCCTAAACACATAACTTAAATCTCATTCTGCATGATTACTTAAGTCATTTTATCGAGTACAATAGCAACAAAAAAGCGGTCGAAAAATATTTTTTCGACCGCTTTTTTTGATAAAGACTCAATGTGAAACCCTAATCCTGAAAATCCGAATTAAAGTATGTATGAGGAATTAGGTAAGTTAGTACACAAAATAAAGTTAAAGATTGTGCTTTGAGCTTTCAGGTATCGGCTTTCGGCGGTGGACTATGGGAAGGGCATGCCCGTGGTCGTTAAAAATATTTTAACACTCTGTGCCTTGTGCCTGTTGCCTTGTCCCTAAAACACAAAACTTAAATATAATGCTGCACGATTACTTAAGTTAGTACGTAAAATAAAATTTAATTTTTGAGCTTTAAGCACTCGTTAAAAACATATTTACTATTACTAAAAAAGTAATTTAACCCTCTATGCCTCTGTAAGTTACCTAATGCCTAAAAACAATATCAATGTGTAACCCCGAGCGATTGCTTCCAGTTCTACGCTTAATCTCAAAATAATCGAAGATCAACCATAAGTCACCTCATTATTTAAAAAGGGACATCCTGATTTGGAGGCGTTGCATTAAAGGCGGTAGAATCATTACCTCCTCCAGATTGGAAATTATTCATTTTGCTTCCTACTGTTCGTGCGCCACCTTCAAAAGCTGCCAAAGTGTCAGGGACTGCGGCAAATGATTGTAATGAGTCACCTCCCGTAAAGCTTGCATAATCGGTAGCATCAAGGTCACAATATTTGGTATACTTGCCTATAAATCGTAATTGTACGGTATCTAATGAACCTGCACGGTTTTTGGCAATGATTAATTCACCGACACCAGCTACCGAAGTACCATTTTCATCTTGTGTAATTCCATAGTATTCTGGACGATAAATAAACATTACCATATCGGCATCCTGCTCAATTGAACCTGACTCACGTAAGTCAGACAATTGCGGTTTTTTGTCACCTCCACGGGTTTCAACCGCACGACTCAACTGAGATAAAGCGATTACAGGAACATCTAATTCTTTGGCCAATTGCTTCAATGAGCGTGATATGGTGGCAATCTCCTGTTCACGGTTTCCACCTCCTTTACCTCCCGAGTCGCCCGACATCAACTGTAAGTAGTCTATCACAATCATTTGAATATCATGTTGTGCTTTCAGACGTCTCGCTTTGGCACGAAGTTCGAGAATAGACAAAGCAGGAGTATCATCAATGAAAATGGGAGCATTAGTCAAGCGACCAATTTTGGCATGGAGCTGCGCCCATTCGTGAGGGGCAAGATTTCCCTTTCTTAGCTTCTCAGATTCTAATTCAGCTTCAGAAGAAATCAAACGATTGACCAACTGAACCGAGGACATCTCAAGCGAGAATACAGCTACCGCTTGACCAAAGTCTACGGCGGCATTTCGACAAGCCGAAAGAATCAGGGCTGTTTTACCCATACCTGGGCGGGCAGCAATGATAATTAATTCGGTTCTTTGGAAACCTGAAGTAATTCTATCTAATGCACTAAACCCAGAAGGTACACCCGTGAGTCCATCCTTCTGATTTTTCTTCAACTCTAATTCAAGCAAGGCGGCTCGCATAATTTGCGACATATCCGAGTAATTTTTACGGATATTAGCCTCCGAAATTCTAAACAACTCTTGTTCTACCCTATCTAGCAATTGAAAAACATCGGTGGTATCCTCATAAGCCATTTTTTGGATTTCTGAAGAAACTGTAATCAACTGTCGTTTCAAAGAATGTTCGACTACAATACGAGCATGAAATTCAATATTAGCAGCAGAGTTGACACGTTGTGTTAATTCGGCAAGATACGATACGCCTCCTGCCATCTCAAGTTCGCCATTGGTTCGCAATTGATTGGTAACTGTCAGCAAATCGATTGGTTCGGATGCTGCAAAAAGTTGTGTAATTGCGCCATAAATTCTTTGGTGTGCTTCTTTATAGAATGAGTCAGGCTTCAAAATGTCCACCACTGCGGTAAGAGCATCCTTTTCAATCATCAAAGCCCCAAGCACAGCTTCTTCCAAATCAACTGCCTGAGGTGGGATTTTACCCAAACCTGTATCCAGCCAGCGATTGGTCGCAGATATTCGACCACCAGCAAAATTGGCAGCCTTTTTAAAGGTATTATTTCTGTTTGACTGTTCCATTAATACAATTTTACAAATATTTTCTCATATTACCGCAATCACGATTTGCAAAAAAAACCTAAAGGTTTGATTTACAGAGTCAAAAAAAAACTTCAAATTAATCTTGCAAGAATCGAACACAAACAAGCGTTATTTTTGTTAGATTAGTACTTTCTAATACTTTTTTTAAGATAACATTTATTCCTTATTAGATTTGACAGAAAAAATAATAACACTCGAAGATGTTGAATTAGTTAGTTTTCTAGGTATTGAAAACAGTAATATCAAAGTTGTAGCTGAAGCTTTTCCTCAAAGTAAGATTATCTCTAGAGGCAATGAAATTACCGTTAGAGGTTCTATTTCTGACATTGTCAAAATTACCGAAATTATTGAATCGATGGTCGGGCATTTTCAGAAGTATGGCAAAATTACAACAGAACAAGTAAAAACGTATCTTTTACGAGATAAGAATACAGAAGAAGAGCAACAACCGCTACTAAAAGAAGATGATGACGTTTTACTTTATGGTACTAAAGGCGTAGTAATACGGGTAAAATCGCCAAACCAGAAAAAACTTATCGACGCCGCAGCCGAAAATGATATCGTTTTTGCAATAGGTCCAGCCGGTACTGGCAAAACCTATACAGCTGTTGCGCTTGCGGTCAAGGCTCTCAAAAATAAAGAAGTAAAAAAGATTATTATCACCAGACCAGCCGTAGAGGCAGGCGAAAATTTGGGTTTTTTACCTGGAGATTTAAAAGAAAAAATAGACCCATATTTACGTCCAATTTATGATGCGCTCGATGATATGATTCAACCAGAAAAGTTGAAGTTTTTTATCGAAAACAGAGTGATAGAAATCGCTCCTTTGGCCTATATGAGAGGTCGTACCTTGAATAACGCATTCGTTTTATTAGATGAAGCACAAAATACCACTCCCATGCAGATGAAAATGTTTTTGACACGTATGGGCGTAAATTCCAAAGTAATTATCACAGGCGATAAATCTCAAATAGATTTACCAACAAAAGTAAAATCTGGTTTGGTAGAGGCCACCAAAATATTACAAGGGATTAAAGGTATTTCGTTTATTGAGCTCGATGGTAAAGATGTTGTGCGTCATCGATTGGTAAGAGACATCATAATGGCTTATGACAAGGCTGAGGCTGAGAAAGAAGCACAAAAATCTTATTCATCTTTCCAAAAATGAAAAAAGGAATTTTAATTTCATTAGCTGTTATTATTTCATACACCACATTTGCTCAAAGCAAATGTGGTGTTGCTTTTCAGGACTCATTGAATCAAATCATAAGTCCAACTTGGTTGCAACGCAAAAGCAATTTTGAATACCAAGTACAGCAATATACCAATGCCCTCAAAGCTTCTCGTATTCAGGAATATCCCGTTATTAGAATTCCTGTAGTGGTGCACATCATCCATAATACGGCAAATAAGTCAGTTGGTGGTACCAATAATATAAACATCTCAGAAGAGCAAATACTTTCACAAATCCAAACGCTCAATGAGGATTATCGCCGTAAAGAAGGTACAGCAGGATACAATACAAATGCAGTAGGTGCCGATATGCAACTTGAGTTTTTTTTGGCCGACTCTACCGCTACAGGTGAATCATCCAAAGGAATTACGAGGCATTACACCACCAAATCAGGATTTGATATCGTAAACGAATTGAGTGAGATTACAGCTTTTTCTAAATGGAATCCCTATAAATATCTCAATATTTATGTTGTCAAAAGTGGTACTACCTCCACAGCAATCACTATTGGTTACTCGGGCTTTCCATTTGACGCTTACGTTCCTGGTCTCATCCCAAGTAGCCAAGAATTAAAGGAACAAGAAATTTTTGATGGTGTTGTGGTAGACTACAGGTATTTTGGCCGCTGTTGTGGTACTATTAGCTCCTCGTTCAATCTTGGGCGCACTACCACACATGAGGTTGGTCATTGGCTTGGATTATTACATCCCACGGGAGATGTACGTTGTGGCACAGATTATTGTGATGATACGCCTACCATCGAAAGCCTAAATAAAGGTCTTACCTGTAATAAAATGATCTCTACTTGTAATGGAAATACGGTAACCAACCAAATAGAGAATTATATGGATTATTCACCTGATGTTTGTATGAATTTGTTTACCAACGACCAAAAAATAAGAACCAGAGCAGTGCTAGACCTAAGTATTAGAAGAAAGACACTCGTCAATAATTCGACCATAGTGCCCGAAAGCAATACACTACAAGCTAGCGTAGAACCAAATCCCGTAAAAAACAACGCAAATATTAAGGTTCAATTCAAAGGAACCGAAAACCTCACTATACAGCTTATTTCAGGAAATGGAAGCATCTTAAACGAGTACAACTTTAATGATGCTAGTTCTAATTATTTTTTGATAAATACGACAAATTATCAAAACGGCATGTATTTTTTAAGAGTAAGTACCTCAAAAGAAAGCAAAATCTTAAGAATGTTAATTCTGAAATAACATAAAAACACTTTTAAAACACCTTTAAGATATTCTTTACAGTATTTACTAAAATTTTCTTCAATTATTTAAAACATTGTTTTTTTACGGAATGTTATCTACACAAACGGAAAGAGAATGGAAAAATCAGACAAAATAAAAAAAGCTTTTATTGAACATTTCTTAGAAAACGGAGCCTATCCTACATCGGTGTATGCTTTTACCAAAAAGCTCAAGATGCCAGAAGTAGAATTTTACGAATTCTACAATTCTTTTGAGCTACTTGAAAGTAGTATTTGGCTAGACTTTTTCAAAGATACCGTGGCTCGTATTGAAGGCGATTCGGTTTATTCGGGATATTCTGTAAGAGAAAAGTTGCTCGCTTTTTATTACACATGGATTGAGGTACTCAAAGAAAATCGCAGCTATGCTTCTCAAACTTGGAGATTAATCGACAAAAGAAAATTAAAAACACCAACCTTTTTAACCGACTTGAAGGTGGCCTTTAAGGATTTTACTCGTGATTTGGTTATGGAAGGCAAAGAAAGTAAAGAGGTACAACCACGCAAATATATCGACGAACGCTATCCTGATGCTTTATGGCTACAACTTTTGATGGTACTTGATTTTTGGGTCAAAGACCGATCAAAAGGCTTTGAACAAACCGATGCCATGATAGAAAAGGCAGTCAATACTTCCTTCGATTTGATGGCCAGTTCGGCATTGGATTCAGTGTTGGACTTTGCAAAATTTTTGTATCAAAATCGTTAATGCTAGTTCGATGTAAGGATTAGTGACTTGAATATGAAAGAACAAAACTCGATACCTACCTCCAAGGTAGCTCGTGCTACCCAATTTGTAAAGACAGGAGTTAAGATTGGAGGGAATTATCTCAAACATAATGTTAAGAAGATTATTGACCCGACTACATCTAAAGAGGAGTTACACCAAGAAAATGCCGAGGATATTTACGAATCCTTAAGCGAACTAAAAGGGTCGGCATTGAAAGTTACTCAAATGTTGAGTATGGACAAAGGTTTATTACCGCGAGCCTATCGTGAGAAATTTGCGATGTCACAGTACTCAGCGCCTCCTCTTTCTGGCCCGCTGGTTGTCAAAACATTTAAAAAGTATTTCAAAAAATCGCCAAGCGAACTTTTCGACAAGTTTGAGATGAGTGCATCCAATGCTGCTTCGATAGGCCAAGTGCATAAAGCCGAATTGAAAGGTAATAAACTTGCAGTAAAAATTCAATATCCTGGAGTATCTGAAAGCATCGGAGCGGATTTGAAAATGGTTAAACCAATCGCTGTAGCTATGTTTGGCCTAAACGAGAAGGATGTTGACCGTTATATGGGGGAAGTTCATGAACGCTTGTTGGAAGAAACTAACTATAATCTCGAACTTAAGCGCTCTGTAGAGATTTCAAAGGCTTGTCAGCATATCCCAAATATTTTTTTTCCAAGGTATTATGAAGATTTGTCATGCGATAAAATATTAACCATGGATTGGCTGGATGGCTTACATCTCAAAGAATTTTTGGAAACCAATCCGTCTCAAGAAGTACGAAACCAGATTGGACAAGCCTTGTGGGATTTTTATGATTACCAGATTCATACTCTAAGACAGGTTCATGCCGACCCACACCCTGGTAACTTTTTAATGCGCTCCGATGGAACCATGGGTATTATTGATTTTGGCTGTATTAAAGTGATTCCTTCGTTGTTTTATGACAACTATTTTGCTTTAATCAATTTTGACACCTTGGAAGACGAAACCAAGATAGATGAAATATTCAAAACATTAGAGTTTATTGTGCCGACAGATAGTATTGAAGAACAAAAGTTTTTCACCAATCTTTTTAAAGAAATGATCTACCTGTTGGGTCGTCCATTTGGAGAAGAAACCTTTGATTTTGCTGATGATAGTTACTTTGAACAGGTATATCTTTACGCCGAGAAACTTCAAAAATTAGACGAGTTAAGAAACTCTAAAGTGGCACGTGGCTCACAGCACGGTTTGTACATTAACAGAACCTACTTTGGCTTATATTCGCTTTTGAACGAGATGAGGGCAAAAGTAACTATCACCAAACCCGAATGGCTAAAATCGTCAAAACTCAAAGCCGTAGAATTTTAAATTAAGAGCAAATATTTTGTTTTAGCATAATAGCCATAAAAAGCGGTCGAAAAAAAATTTTCGACCGCTTTTTTATTATACACTTTGCGAATATTCCCAATCCTAAAAATTAGGTAACAGCGTTGCCTTGTATTTGAACTGTTGACCAAAGAGCTTCAGCATGTTTTCTAAGAAAAGTAGACTCATTATTGCCAAATAACTAAAATTAGATTTAAGTTTTAGGCATTTGACAAAAATATTTACATCGTGACAAAAAACAAGTTTACACTCTTTGTCTAGCGACTCTTTCAAATTACTTACCAAACAAAAATTAAAATGGTAAATCCTCGTCCTCACTAAATGAAGGCAAGTCAACCGAAGAAGCCTTAGGCGTTGCTGGACGCTGAGCTGGAGCCTGATAGCTCGGCGTTGGCGTGTTAGTAACTTCAGAAGCTAACTCAATGCGATAAGCTCTCAAATCGGTATACCAACGGTCGTTATACTCTCTGGATTCAACGCTAAAAGTCACTTTAAGCTTATCTCCCAAAGCAAATTGTTTTAAATCATTTGTGCGATCGCCCCAAGCCGAAAAACAGGCCTTTTTGGGATATTGCTCTTGTGTCTCTACCACAAATTCTTGTTTTACCCACTGACCATTTTTACCACTACCTGTTTGTTCAGGTTGTACTTTTACCAAAGTACCCTCTAATTCTAATGCCATCAATAAAAAAGTTTATAAATTTTGCGCTAATTTAATTTCTGATTTTCAAATACTTAAAAAAATCCTACATTTTTTATTGAAAAAAAGTGTTTCGTACTATTTTGCAATGTCAACTTATCTGCCTACTTTTGCATCATCAAAGTACAAGGCGATGTGGTGGAATTGGTAGACACGCTACTTTGAGGTGGTAGTGCGGGTAACCGTATGGGAGTTCGAGTCTCCCCATCGTCACTAAGCGTTCTGAGCAATCAGGACGCTTTTTTTATGGGTAAAATACAAAAAAACCTCTCAACTTGAGAGGCCTACTTAACATCCGTTCAATCGCTTTACTTTTCCTTTTTTCAAATCTAATTTTTGATAGTTTTCTTTGAGTCTTCGGAATTTTTCCTTTTGGTCCTCTATCTTAGTGTAATAGTCGATGTGCTGTTGTTTCCAACTAAAAATGGTAGAAATGGGAATACCTTTTTCTCTTGAAATCGCATTCATGCTCTTACCTGCAATCATTTCATTTAATACCTCAAATATTAGTTCGTTGGCGTATTTCATTCTCATCTTACTTAGTGGGTTATAATGAACAAACAAATATCTATTCTTGCAATTTGTTTATTGTTAACCCAAAAGATTATTACTTAGCTTTTAAGCCATAATCAGAGTAAGAGACAAAAAAAAGATACCCAAATGGGTATCTTTCTCTTTTTAGCGGGACGATTCACTCTCTGAAATCGCTCGATAATATGTTTCTTTCAATCTTTTGAACTTTGCTTTGGTTTGCTCCTCCACATTTTGAGGTTCCTCTGATAAGCGCTGCTTTAATGCACTGATATAGGAAGTAGAATTTCGGAGCTTTTCAGCAAGCTCTGTAAAATTATATTGACCATACTCAGAGGTAGATTCTTGTTCATTTTCTTCGGGTTCGTAATAATTTTCTCTAGACATCTGTAGTTGAGGCTTAACGATTTTGAATTCTAACTAGTAATAACATAATCTATAAACTGAGAAATATTTCTTTTCTCCACAGGCTTTTCTAAGTATCCTAAAATATCATAATATTGTAAATCCTTTTCATATTGAAAGTAGTCGTTAGAGGACGTTATAACAACAAAAAGATTTATAGTATTCAATGATTTTAAAACTTTTAGCACTTCTAATCCATTCAAAATAGGCATTTCGATATCTAGGAGAATCAATATTTTAGGATGAGTGAGAATCTTCAATAGATTCAAAGCTTCTTGTCCGTTATTGGCTTCAAAAATCTCACAGTCAAACTGTTTGAGAATTCCTCGTATAGCAAAACGATTGAACTTCAAATCGTCTACAATCAAAACAGCAAGAGAATGATTCATTTTTTATAATAGAAATTCAAGCGATAAAATACGGACTAGTGGTAAAATATAATTTATAGGCTTGAATATAGTATTATTTTCAAAAAAAAACAATGAAATTTCCTTCATCGCAGAATAGATTCATGTCCTAGTCTACTTACTTTTGATACAACAAAGCCTTGTCTACTTCAGAAATAACGAAGTTAAAATGCTCAGGATTATTGAGGTAATCTAAATCATTGACATCTATTACCAATAATTTACCCTCGGTATAACCGTCAACAAACGCTTCATAGTGGTGATTCAAATCAGCTAAATATTGCTCCGAGATATTAGCTTCGAAGTCTCGACCTCTCTTTTGAATTTGTTTGACGAGTTTTGGTAGGTCTGCCTTTAGATAAATGGTAAGGTCTGGTGCTTTTACGGTTTGCATCATCAAATCGAAAATACCTTTGTAGGTACCATAGTCATTTTCTGACATAATACCTGTTTTATAAAGGTTCATCGCAAAAATAAACGCATCTTCATAGATAGTTCTATCTTGGATAATTCTTCGGTTCGAACGTTGTATCTGCATAACTTGTTCGTAACGGCTTTTTAGGAAGTACATCTGTAGATGAAAAGCCCATCGAGGCATATCTGAATAAAATTCTGCTAAATAAGGATTCCCCTCCACGGCTTCAAAAAGTACCTCCCAACCAAAATGCTCTGCTAATTTACTCGCCAAGGTAGTTTTCCCTGCGCCTATATTTCCTGTTACTGCTATATGCATTGAATAAAAATGTATGTATGATGATGACTCTTAAGTTAATACGAAAAATAAAATCTAATTCTTGAGCTTTGGGCTAGAGGCAAATAGTTTCAAGATTGTTTTGGTATATTTATTTCGAAAAAAAGCTAATTTTTTAGAAATAAACCTCTATCACTCTTTTAGCTAGAGACCTAAAGTTGAAGGTAAAAAACCAGGTATTATAAATCCAAAAACCTTGCAAAGGTCGATTTTTTTAGAGCAAAATCCAAACCGATTCAAGCGTCTAAGACCTATTTCATTTTGTGACATTCATATATCTTATTTATCTTTGTAATCTTAATCATTTTTTTAATCTGTAACTCATGTTGAAGATGAAGCCATACAGAGTGCTTTTATATTACAATTATACCCCCATTCCTAACACGGAGGAATATCGCGAAAAACATCATTTATTTTGTATTGAGAACAACCTACTAGGTCGCATTATCGTTGCCTCAGAAGGACTCAATGGAACAGTCTCGGGTTTGGCGGAAGACTGTGAAAAATATATGAAATGGTTGGAGAATGATCCAATTTTTGCAGGAACCGATTTTGATTTTAAGGTAGAAGAACATGACGCCCATGCTTTCGCAAAATTGCATGTGCGTGTAAAAGAAGAAATAGTTAATTCTGATTTGCCTGTGAATCCTAGAGTTCGTACAGGAAAACATCTCGAACCTGCCGATTTTAAGGAGTTGTTGAAAAATGACCCAGATGTTGTCTTGGTTGATATGCGTTCAAACTACGAGCATTCAGTTGGGAAATTTAAAGGTGCTATTACCTTCGATATGGAGACCTTGCGTGAACTTCCAGAGCATGTTCACGAAATAGAACATTTGAAAGACAAAAAAATTATCACCTATTGTACTGGTGGTATCAAATGTGAAAAGGCCTCCGCTTATTTGATTGAAAAAGGTTTCGAGAATGTATATCAATTGCATGGCGGTATCATCAAATATGGCCTTGAAGAAGGTGGAGAGGACTTTGAAGGAAAATGTTATGTCTTTGATAATAGAGTAACTACTTCGGTCAATTCTGTAAACCCAGCCGTTATTTCAAAGTGTCATATTTGTGAAACAGACTGCGACCACATGGTTAACTGCGCAAATCCAGAATGTAACGAACATGTACCGATTTGTCCATCTTGTTTAGAAAAAATGGAAGGGGCCTGCTCAGAAGAATGTAAATCACATCCTCGCAAAAGACCTTACAATCCATCAGGATATTATAGCAAGCAATCCGATAACTATTCTCCAGAATTTGGATTCAAGAGTCGTCAAAAAACAAATGTAGATTACTCTAGCTTTCAATTGAGTGTAGACTAGCCTATATTTTTTCGCTTGTTTTAAAACCTCTCATTTCGGTGAGAGGTTTTTTATTTTTACCTTCGAAAAAACGAACAATCTTAATATTCCAACCTATGCAAGCAACTATTTCTGAAACCGACCTAATTATCAATCCAGATGGAAGTGTGTACCATTTGAATTTACGTCCAGAAGATATCGCTGATACAATTATTACCGTAGGCGACCCCGACCGCGTTGGGGTGGTATCTAAGTATTTTGATAAAATTGAAAAACAAGTTAGCAAACGAGAATTTGTAACTCACACAGGGTATCTTGGCAATACTCGTCTGAGTGTTATCTCGAGTGGAATAGGAACCGACAACGTAGAGATTTTGATGAACGAACTAGATGCTTTAGTAAATATAGATTTGGCAACTAGAACCCCAAAATCAGCACATAAGCGTCTAAATATTATCAGAATTGGAACCTCAGGAAGTTTACAAAAGAGCATTCCTGTCGATAGCTATGTTGTTTCAAAACGTGGAATCGGGTTTGATGCTTTGGGTCATTTTTATCCTACATCAACCTCTGATTTTTCGGAGGCAATTCAAACCCAGATGAACCTAGATTTTTTATCGTATACATCATTTGGCTCTCAAAAGCTTTATGATTTGCTTTTTGATGATAAGAATCCCTTGTATTTTGAAGGGAATACCGTGACATGCCCAGGATTCTATGCTCCACAAGGCAGGATTTTGAGATATACGCCAAAACAAGAAAATTTGCTCCAAAAATTCAATCAATTTTCCTTTCAAGGAAATGTTCTGACAAATTTGGAGATGGAAACTGCTGGATATTATTTATTTGGAGAAGTGTTGGGACATGAGGTACTTTCGATGAGTGCCATTGTAGCATCCCGAATGTCTCATCAATTTTCGAAAAATCCTGAAAAACATACTGAGAGTTTGATTCAACAAGTGCTAGAGAAAATTACAAAGCAATAAAATGAATTGAATGCTGTTGGGCTGAAAACCTGCTCTGGCTGTAGGCATTAGGCATTAGGCAGAAAACCCTCGTTGGTGTTATTAAAAACTTCTTGCCTAATGCCTATCGCCTATTGCCTACCCTTAGCTTCCCGCTTTCTTAGTTCTCCACTGCTCTTTGAGGGCTTTTCGTTCTTCTGGGCTGAGGCTCTTCCATTTTTCGATTAACTCTTTTCTTTTTCCCTTCAAAGCCGCCTTTTCTTCGGGGGAAAGGGAATCTAATTTGGCTTTGCGAGCTTCAACTTTTGCCTCGAGTTGGGCTTTTTGTTCCGGAGTCAAATTGGCTAGTCTGGCTTCGACTCTTCCTCGTTTTCTATCTTTTGGGGTTTCTTGCGTGCTGGTCTGCGCCTTAACCGAGCCAAGCGCCAACAAAAGGCTTATGCTCAAAAAAAATGACTTTTTCATGATTGGTTGAGAATTAAAGGTTCAACATTTCACCTTTGACCCATCTCGAACCTCCATAGTTTAATGCATATTTCAAAATCATACTTCCAACTGCATCACATAGTCATTCATCCAAAAGTCATTTCCAATATTTATATCCTCTTCTTTGATAATGGAAAATCCTTGTTTTTCATAAAACCCAATCGCTTTATTATTTCTATTCACATTGAGTTGTACGGCCTTCAAACCCTTTTGTTGGGCATGACGAGCCACCTCTTGTATTAACAATTTTCCAACGCCTTTACCTTGGGCAGCAGGTAACATATATAATTTGTGTAATTTCATTACATCCATCATTGCCTCAAAGCCTGCAAAACCAAGAGGTTGGTTATTTTCGTAGGCAAAAATAAAGGTATTGGTTTCGAATTGCTTTCTGAGGGATTCTTCCGAATACATCATATCGAGCATATAAAGGGTTTGTTCCTCCGTAAGAATTTGCCCATAAGTAGGGCGCCAAGTTTGTTCTGCAATCGACTGAATAAGGGGAATATCCTCAGGGCTCGCTAGTGTTAGATTAATCAAATTTTGCATCTTTTAAAGAAAAAAATTCAGGGTGTTTTGGGGTAATATTTTGATAAAACGCTTGAATCTTAGGCAAATCTGTTTCAAAATTTCCCGTAGTCTGAAAAACACCAAGAAATCCTGCTTCTTTCTTTCCAAAATCCAGAAAACCTAAAACAATCGGTACATCTGCATGATTGGCAATATGATAAAACCCTGATTTCCATTCCTTTGTATAAGACCTCGTTCCCTCGGCTGGGACTAACAACTGCATTTCATCAGCGCCAACAATCATATCGCCCATTAATTGAACAAGATTATTTTTTTGAGAACGGTTTACGGGGATTCCTCCTAAACCACGCACAATAATTCCTAAAGGAAATTTAAACAGAGAATCTTTGGCCAAGTAGCGAATTTTGCAATCCAACGCATAGAGCGTTGCCATGGCATAAAGATAATCCCAATTAGAGGTATGCGGAGCTGCGATAATCACAGCTTTTGGATATTTCTTGATTCCTAGAGGAGTCTTATCCACAATCTTCCAGCCACTTAGCTGCAAAATCAATTTTCCAATAAATTTCAACATGGTTTTATTAAACGCAAAACTAAATTTAATCTGTAAAAGCCTATTATCTTTGAATCAAAAATGAAATCTTTAACTTGAGAATCAAGAATTTTAGGAACGAACTGACTACCTCCGCAACTCAAGTCATGTTCAAATGTAATCAATTTTCTGTAACTAGCTTGTCAATAGAAAGTATTATTATAAAATACACGATATTTGAATAGCCCAATTTTTTCTTAACAAAATAAAAATATACGATTAAACAAAAAGCTACGGTAAACCATTCTTAAAAGTATATTTACCGCCAGTCCATAAAAACAAAACGAATGCAAAAGCCATTAATTCTTATTTCAAACGACGATTCGATCGCTTCAAAAGGTATTAAAACATTGGCATCAATCATGTCTCAATTAGGAGAAGTGGTAGTTGTTGCCCCAGATACTCATCAATCAGGTATGGGTCATGCGATTACCCTCGACAGACCTCTCAGAGTAAGCGAGGTACCTGATTTTTTGCCCAATGTCAAAGCCTACAAATGTAGCGGTACTCCAGCCGATTGTGTGAAGTTTGGAAAACATTTTATCTTGAAAGGGCGCAAAATTGACTTAGTAGTGAGTGGAATCAATCACGGTTCCAATTCATCTATCGCCGTAATTTACAGCGGAACAATGTCTGCCGCTATTGAGGCAGCCATCGAAGGTATTCCTGCCATTGGTTTTTCATTATGTGAATTTGGGGCAGACATTGAGTTTGGACATGGAGAGCCTTACATCAAAAAAATTGCAGAAAGCATTCTTGAAAATGGACTGCCTCATGGAGTTGCACTCAATGTAAATATTCCTGCCAAATCTGAAGAAGACATTAAAGGCATTAAAATTTGCCGTCAAACTGATGCACTATTTAGAGAGACCTTCGAAGAACGTAAAGACCCTTACGGAAGAACCTACTATTGGATGGATGGGTACCTTCATAATGAAGATAAAGGAGGTAATACCGATGAGGATGCTATCAAGGAAAACTACATTGCTATAGTTCCAGTAAAATTTGATTTGACCGATTACAAAGCTATTGAAGTTTTAAAAAAAATCAAGTTAGATAAATAAAATGTACTAAGTGCGCTGTTTCGATTACATACAAGTAATCGTGTGAAATTAGATTTAGTTTTTTATTGAAGGCAACAGGCACAAGGCAACAGGCAAAGAGTGTCAGCATGTTTTTTAATAACGATAGATATGTTTTTGCTGAATGCCCAAAGCTGAAAGCCGAAAGCTAAAGAAAAAAGCAGTTTTCTAATTACTGGACAAAAAGAGAAAAGGTATTTAGACTTTTTCAATGAATGTTTAAAAACAGTTTAAAACTGTTAAAAAAATGAGTCCAAGACTAAGTCTTGAACTAGTAAATTCAATTTTGTCCAGTAATCAGAGCAGTTTTTAATCTTTTGCCTAACGCCAACCGCTTACAGCCTAATGCACTTAATTTATTCTCAAGATTTAAGAATCTATACAACAATCCATTTTCTCTGTAA
>NZ_JBMLSD010000310.1:0-12352 GCF_049240685.1 Flectobacillus sp. | reverse complement strand
GCTTTGTGGCTGGCTTAAACTTCGGTCTGAAAGCTGGACGAGCGGGCTTTACTTCATCAGCCGCCGTTGTAGCATTTTCATCTGTACCTTCTGCTGTATTTTCAACAGGCGATTCGATTGAAGGTGCAACCTTCATTTTAGGCTTAAATGCTGGACGAGCTGCTGGTTTTGGCGTATCTTCCGTAGAAGTTTCGTCTGTAGTAGGTTTAGACTCATCGCTTTCAACCTTCATTTTTGGTTTAAAAGCAGGTCTAGTTGCTGGTTTTGGGGCTTCGGCAGTAGCATCCGCTGAAGACTCATCTGGAGTCTCAGTTTTAGCTACAGGACGAGCTGCAGGCTTGAATGCTGGTTTTGGCGCAACTTTCGGTTCTGCTTTCTGAGCAGCAGTTTCTTTTTTGAATGCTTCTTTCTCAAGCATATACTGCTCATACAATTTTTTCTTTTCGTCGGCTTGTTCCTCTGTAAGGTTTCCAAAGGCAAAATTGTGTTCAGTAATATCAAATACCGAAAAGTCATATTCCTTTTTCATGGTCAGACATTCGGTAGGACATACCGTTGTACACAAGCCACAAAAACAACATTTTGACATATCGATATCAAACTTGGCAGCATACAAACGAATAGCCGAGCCATCTGAAGCATAACTCACCACACCGGTTGCTTTGATGGGCTCTATCTCGATACAATCAACAGGACAGATTTTTGCACATTTATCACACACAATACAATCATCCATTTCGTTGTGCAACTGATAACGCCCATTGTCGGGTACGGGTAGTTGTTCATAAGGATATTGAGTAGTGACAATCCCTGTTTTTTGATCAAAATACTGTGGGTCATCCACAAAAATAGGTTTACGACTCTGACGGGCATCTTTAAAATGCTTGAATGACAAAGACAACCCTTTCAAAGATGTTTTTATTCCCTCTTTGATATTTCCCCAATATGTACTGTTTGCTCCTTTTTGCATAATTTGGTACAGAATAATATCATTTGGAGAGTTTTTGATAAAATTTTAGTCCTGAAATTTTACCTCTCCAGACAATTACTACAAAACTACTCTATAAAATACTGATTTTATAGAGTAAACCATTTTTTTTGGAAAATGAATCCCTCTATACCTTGATTAATCTTGTAAAATAGACTTCTATTAAAGCGTTTTTTACAAAAAAATTCGGTAAGAATAATCTTACCGAATCTTAAGCATTGTAGTAAAGTCCAAAAGCTAAAATGAGTACAACTTGCTATTTATCAACTATTTTCACTCAAAATTAATGACTTAGTTTTACCTCAAAGGTATTAAAACTAATAAATCTTAGGAAAACGCTTTGGCTGAGCCTCTGCCATAACTGAGTATGCTGCCTCAAAAACAGATTCTACATTTGGTTTTGAAAAGTAATCACCGTCAGACGTATAGGCAGGGCGATGTGGCTGAGCCGAAACACAAACAGGTTTCGAATCTAACCAACGATACGCATTTTGTTTGTCCAATACTTCTTGCATCATATAACCTGTACCACCTCCCGGCATATCCTCATCTGCAAAAATCACACGATTAGTTTTCTTGATTGACTCAACAATTTTGTGTCCTAAATCGAACGGTAATAAAGTCTGGATATCTACCACTTCAACCTCAATACCTACCTGCGCTAATTGATTGGCAGCTTCCAGCACAATACGACACATTGAGCCGTAAGTAACAATAGTAATATCGCTACCTTCTCGAAGGATATCTGGTACGCCCAAAGGCACACGTGTTTCGTATAAATTGGTAGGAAGTTTTTCTTTGAGACGATACCCATTAAGACATTCTATCACAATAGCGGGGTCATCGCCATGCAACAGTGTGTTATACATACCAGCGGCCTGAGTCATATTGCGAGGCACACATAAATGAACTCCTCTCAAACCATTTAACAAGACTCCCATCGGTGAACCCGAATGCCAGATACCTTCAAGACGGTGTCCACGTGTGCGAACAATCATTGGCGCTTTTTGTCCGCCCTTAGTACGATAATGCAAGCAAGCCAAGTCATCGGACAAGGTTGCAAAAGGATAAAAGATATAATCTAAATATTGAATTTCTACGATTGGACGAAGACCACGCATTGCTGCACCGATTCCCTGTCCTACAATGGTCATTTCACGAATACCCGTATCGGTAATACGCAACTCGCCAAATTTTTCTTGTAGACCTGAAAGCGTTTGGTTTACATCACCAATCTTACCTACGTCTTCACCAATAATAAAGACACGAGGGTCTGAAGCAAGCCAATGGTCGAAGTTTTTATTTAAAATTTCACGGCCATCTAGCATTGGAGCGTCCTCTGCATATATGGCGGCTTGTGGTGTGACTTTGAGAGGTGACTCGTCCGAAAGTGAAAACTGATACGAATTAAAACGATCAAAATTGGATTCCTCTGATTTTTCAAGCCATTCGATTAAACCATGCTTAGCCGGAAAGTTTTCGAATCTTAGCAATCGTAAAGCTTTTTTAACTGCTACCACACTGTCGCGATGAATAGGATTTATCGTCTTACGAAGTTCTTCTACAATTTGCTTGATTGCCGTTCCATTGGTACTTTCGGCAGCCGCCTGATTCAATAAGGAAAGAGCATCGTCTTTCTCAGGTTTTATTGAATCCATGTAGGCTTGCCAAGCATCTTTTTGTGATTTACGAGCAATTTTTACGGCTTCTTGATCAATCGCCAACAATTCTTCCTCTTTTGCAAACTCGTTATCGAGAATCCATTTTCTAAAATGAATATTACAATCAAAATCTATTTCGAACTGTAAACGATCGGGCGATTTATAACGCTCATGCGAGCCAGAGGCAGAGTGACCTTGTTGTTGAGTTACCTCTTCTACATGAATTAGAGAAGGAATATGATTTTCGCGAGCCAGCTGGGCTGCTTTGTGAAAAGCCTCAATCAGGCCTGCATAGTCGTATGCTTTTACTGCGAATATCTCAAGGCCTGCTTCTTCCTCAGTACGTTGATAGCCTGCCAATGCCTTTGAAATAGAATGTTTGGTCGTTTGATATTGTGTTGGCACCGAAATACCATAACCATCATCCCAAACCGCCATTACCAAAGGTATTTGCAAAACTCCAGCGGCGTTGATACACTCCAAAAACATTCCTTCAGAGGTAGAGGCATCACCAATCGTTGAAAAACAGATTTCGTTACCTTTTCTCGAAAACTTAGCAGCAACCTCACCTTGCAATTCAGGAAGGTTACGATAGAGTTTAGAAGCGTAAGCTATACCCACTGCACGAGGCATTTGCCCTGCTGTTGAGGATATTCCTGCTACTGAATTATACAATTTGGTTTGATCCACCCATTGTCCCTTATCATCTAGCCATTGCGTAGCATGGTGGTTGTTCATGGTACGCCCACCTGTATGCGGGTCATGAGCTTTATCAGGGTGTCCATATAGCTGCGCGAAGTACTGTTGCCAAGTCATGTCTCCAACGGCAGCAACAATTGTTTGATCACGATAATATCCAGAAACAAAATCTCCAGGTTTCATAGCTCTGGCAAGGGCAATTTGGGCTAGCTCCTTTCCGTCACCATAAATACCAAACTTGGCACGTCCTGCAAATACTTCTTTCCTAACTAGCAAAGAACATTCGCGACTGATACGTGCAAGACGGTAATCCTCGATAACCGACTCTCTTTTAAATAAAATCGTTTCTGACAGTAGTTCGTTTTCCAACACGGCAATTTCGGGTTGATAAAAATAGAATTAAAGATACAATTGATGGTGTGTTTAAGTCTCACTATCGGGTTCCAAACATTTTCTCTTTGACTTAAAGCTGTATCAAAAATAAGATAATTTAATTAGTATAACAAACAGTTGATTTTTTGGAGAGTTGTTAATAATTTGTTAAAGGTTCTCAAAGATTTTGCCAACCTTTTAAAGTAGTTTACTTTTGTTTTGGAATAAATCGTTTCGCTCAAGAAAAACTGAAGTAATATTTTGAATCTGTATTATTTTATACTTTTTTCAAGAAAATATAATTTTTCAGTTTTTTTTTAGAATAAAATCCGCTTAAAACTCATTAGTTTGGTCTTTTAAATAAGTTTCGCGGAAACAAATTCCTTACTTTTTCGTATATTTAGTACGAAAGCTGGTAAAGCTATTTAATAACAACTAAACATTTTGTTCAAATGAAAAAACTATTTTTCCTTTTCGCATTTTTGTTCACTGCGACATTGGCAAACGCCCAAGGAGTAATCAAATTCAAGACCGAAAGTCATGATTTCGGTAAAATCGAAGAAGGAACACAGGCTACTTACACATTTGAATTTACTAACACTGGTACTGCACCTGTAGTAATTTCTAATGCTCAACCTTCTTGCGGATGTACAACTCCAGATTGGACAAGAGAACCAGTACTCCCTGGAAAAACAGGTAAAGTAACTGCTTCTTTCAACTCTACTGGTCGTCCGGGTGCTTTCAACAAAACAGTTACAGTTATCAGTAACTCAGAAACTCCAACAATTGCTTTGACAATCAAAGGTGAGGTTGCTCCAAAAGGCACAGCAACTGAAGCGGCTCCTGCTGTGGTTCCAGTACCAACAGTAACCAAAAATGCTGCTCCTGCTGCTCCTGCAAAACCTGCTAAGAAAAAATCTGGTAAATAATCGGAAAATTCTATAGCTGAGGTTCCATCGGTTTTCTAGAAATTATTTGAAAGAAAACCCTTTTAGCCTCTTAATCATACAACAAGGGTGTCGAAAATTCGACACCTTTTTTGTTTTATAGAAGTAGTTTGAAAAAAGGCAACAGGCACAAGGCAAAGAGTGTTAACATGTTTTTAATAACCCAAGACATGCTTTTTTCAAAGCCCTCCGCCGAAAGCCGTTACCTGAAAGCCTTGAGCATATTTTAGGCAAGGACAAAGGATAACTCCTCACTCAGCACTCACAACTCCAAACTCCACTAGTCTCCATATCGTTGTTTGATGCGCAATCCCATTTGGAAGCCATACCAAAGCGTAAATCTTTCTGTAGAACGAATGGCTTGATAAGTTGGCATATTTTTGAATGGCTTGCCATTGGTATATGATGATCTGGCGGGGTCTATTACTAGCGCCTTGATGGATGGCCCAAAGGTGAGCGTAGAATTTCGTGCCAAAAACTTTTCGAAACCTAAATCAAAACGCCATAAAACACCTTGGTTTACTTCTCCATATTGATTGTACTCAATCATCAGGCCACTCGTCACATCGGTATTCATCATCCATCTACCTCCTAGCTTGTAGGCGCGCCCAAATCCGTATCCTATATTGGCAAGCTCGTAGGCGCGAACAAAATTAAATCCCAATGTCAGGATATTGTAAAAAGCAGGGACTCCCGTTTTGAAAGTTATATTGGCCGATTGTATCTCATCTATGGCCACTTCAAACCTTTTGTAACCATTCCCTTTACCCACAAAACTCAAAAAGCCGATTGGTGCAGTAGCCGATGAATCACTAAAGTTTAAAAAGCCAATCTGATGCCCTCCTTTCGTGATTTTATGAGCAAAGTTTAATAGCCCAACTTGCCATCCTTTTGACTCCTTCAAGACCACGTTTAGCGTAGGAGCCATTTGTATGCCTTTGGTTAATTTACCTGTCACATTGAGCACCCCTGCCAACTGGGCGCCTCTGGTTTCTTTATGCGTAATATTCATCAATCCTGCAGCTTGTAAACCACGCATATTTTTCCAAGTATGATTCCAACCTAATGTCATCGCTACGCCTTGCGTTTCGCCCAAAACGGTATTAAACACCCCTCCCATTTGTACACCCGTTACATTTTTACCTACAATATTTCCAACTCCTGCAAACTGAAAACCATTCATGTTACGGCGAACCCCATTTAAACCGCCACCAAATTCCATTTTGCGAACTCCTGCAGAATACCCCATAACGATATTTACCGAAACTCGGTTTTCGATACTACCCGAAAGTAATTTATTGGTGCCGAGAAAGGGTAGTAACGAAATTTGAAAAGGACGATAGAGCGTATCTGTCACGTTTTTGTCATGAATTCGTTGAGAACGGGCAATCATCATTTTACTAAAACGTGATTTGATTTCATCCCAAAAACGAAACAAGCGATTTGTATCCTTTTTATAAATAGGAAAAATATTATCTGTAATTTGGCTCGTGCTGTATTCTGACAAGACAAGACCTTTGTTTGGTACATTTGGAACTAAAATAGATACTTCATGAGGTATTGCCAGAGAATCTGCCAATTGCGGAAAAAAAGGTGAGTTATCATCATGAGGCAACTCCAAGGTTTTAACCTTTGGTCGAAGCTCCCAATCCTTCGTTTCTGACTGTAGAAGTTTCATAACTACGGTTTGTGATTCATAGTCGGGGCCAGAAACGGTGAGCTTAAAAATGGTTTTGGTATGATTGAGCTTGATACGATAAAATCCGTTTTGATTGGTGATTGCCGAAGTCAAACTATTTCGCTCATAAATAGAGATGTTGGGAAGTTTTTTTCCTGTAATTGCGTCGTGCACAAAGCCAGTAATATATACAGGAGCCCGCTCCGCTTTGAGCAAAATCACATACTGACCTTGAACTTTGTATCGGATAGTGCCTTTAAAAAGCAGCCCGATAGCTTCGCGAATAGTTTTATTCACTAGAACCAGTTCAACGGCCTTTTCTTCATCGATAAGCGATGAATTATACGAAAATTTGAAGTTACCTTGATTAGATAAATACCCTAACACCTCTCCGACCGAGGCATCTGAAAAGCGTGCAGAAACGACACGATCTAGATTAGCAGTTTGTGCAAAAACATTGGTGCGTACCAACAAGCATACCGAAGTAATCAAATATGCAAGTATGTTTTTTACACCCAAAAAAGACATAGATTCAAGTTGTTTAAAGAGAGTTTTTAGGTACCAAAATTAGGAAATTATTGGCAACCTTTTCCCTCCAAAACAAAATTTTGACCTTGCTTTTGTACATTTATATCAAAAGTGGTAGCAATTACAGCAAGAATATTCTCCAAAGACTCTTTTTCGAAATTCACGGTGAGTTTGCAATGATTCATTGCCTCATTGGCAAGGGTAATTTTTACGCCATAAACTTGGCCGAGCGTACTAGCAACATCGGAGAGTGATGTATTCTCAAAATTGAAACTTTGAGAAATCTCTTTTGTTGGATTTACCTCGATATCTGCGGCACGAACAACTTCGTCACCACGAATCTCGGCTTGTTGTCCTGGTAGTAATTGAAGTATTGAAGACGATTTTTTGACTTGTACTTTACCTGTTTTTACCCATACTTTCACTTGTTTTGAATAAGCATTAACATTGAAAGAAGTACCAAGTACTTTTATATCGGCACCTTGGGCATGAATAATGAAAGGGTGTTGGGCATCGTGAGCTACATCAAAAAAAGCCTCTCCTTGTAAAGTAACCTCCCGAGTTTTCCCTTCAAATGCATTTGGATATGAAATTTTTGAACCTCTATTCAAATTTACCTTCGTCCCGTCGGGTAAGGTATAATTAAGAGGTTGTTCTTTGGCAATGGATTCTTGAAGCGGCAACGACTCTGCTGTTGGCTTCAAATACATAAATAGGAATACCCCAAAGATGACCAGCACCGAAGCCGCAATACTTGCGATTCGTTGAAATGAAATGATTTGCTTTTGAGGTAGAGGACGAACCTGAGATGTAGATTCTTGAAATTGAACTTTAGGTAAATTATCTTCCAAATTGGAATTACATGACATTTGTTGTTTGACTTTTTGCCAAGCAGCGTCAACATTGCAAGTTTTCTTTTGTTGAAATGCAGAACTGGCATCCCAAATCATTTTGGAATGCTCCAAGACCGTATTTCCATCAGGAAGCTCATTCAGATGATTTTGGATTTCGGAAAAATCCTCTTCTGGGCTTTCTTCAGCCAAATACTTAGCTAAAAGTTCGTCTATATTTCGATTTTCTGCCATAATAATCTAAACCAAGAATCACGTGCTTGGTAAAAATAAGAATCTATATATTAGTGGTAAACAACCAAAAACCTAGCCACGCAATACTTGGGAGGTATTCAGCCAACTCTTGTCTTAATATCTTTAGGGCTTTACCAATTTGGTTTTCAACAGTCTTAATAGACAGATGAAGTTCGTTGGCTATTTCTTGGTATTTTAATTCCTCAAAACGACTCATCCGAAAAATTAATCGACACTGCTCTGGGAGCTTCTCTATAGCTTCGGCTATTCGTGCTTCCAACTCCGCTTTAAAGAGTTCGTCTGTGGCGGATACATGGTTGTTTTCTAAAAAATCACCTACGTGCTGACGATAATTGTCTTGTATTTTGAGGTGTTTAATACGATTTAGACAAGTATTATGCACAGCCCGATATAGATATGACTTAAGAGATACGGTTATTTCTAAATCTTGGCGTTGATCCCAGAGCTTCAAAAACATCCCTTGAACAATCTCTTCAGCATCGTCCATATCCTTGAGTAGGCCAAAAGCATAATTGCACAAGGCTTGATAATGTTTTCGAAATACTACTTCAAAAACACGTTCATTTCCTTGTCGAATCGCTTCGAGTATGTCGGTATCAGTAAGTTGCAAGGCCAAGAGCTTGTGATGGATTTAAGTTTAAAGAAAATCAATTTGATTAAAAAAAACAATTTTAATCAAGACATCACAAAGTTACAAAGCTTCACTTTCTGTTCTTAAGCAATTAGTTTTAAACGGCATCTATTAGTTATAAAAGGTATTCTAAATCTAAAAAAAAGCCTCTAAGCTCCTAAATGTCGTTTTAAGATAACACTCTCTTTAATTACTCTTAATCAATTCTATGACAACTATTTAGTATATATCCCCTATATTTTTTTATTTTTTTTAAAATATGGTTTTAGGCGAGAAAAACTAGAAGCTTAAAAACGCTCGACCTACCACTTTTTAATTATTTTATCATTAGTAAAAGAAAATACTAAATTGATAATTTGTAGGCAGAACATATTGATTGTATCCTTCTCTTGATGAGTTTACACTAATAACCGATACACTGTTAACGAATAACTTCTTATAACTTACTTCTACCTACCACAATCAAATATTGCGCAACGATATAAGTTAGCATCACGCAAAAACCACTATAGGCAAAGTCTGAACCAAATTTGGTTATCGCAATCAGACTATCGGATACCATAAACAAGACCGCACCGATAGCAATTATTAAAACATTTGGCACCTCTCCTAATCGATTAATTGCAGCTAAAACCATAATGCTTATGACGATTGAATATACTAATACTGGTATTTGCATAGTACCTAAATGTGGCCAAACAGGTAGCATAATCATCAGATGATAGCCCACCAATAGCAATAAAATCCAAGGGTGACGAAAAACAAAACCCTTTCGGGGAGTTACACAATCTTGCCAGAAAATCTTGCTATACAAGAGCTGCATTACCAAAAATGCTAGAAGCCCCGGCACAAAAGCATTGGGTAACATCAAGAGCACATCGCCGAGCCATGCAAAAGCAAGGGCCGTTCGAAATACAGAGAAAAATGGCTTTCTATCTTGTTGATTTAGATAGTCATATAGTATCAACAGGGGCAATAGTAGGGGTTTGGTAAAATACCGAATAGGAAAGTTTTCAGATGGGAAAATTAAAAAATACAATTCGAGAATAGATACAATACCAAAAAGTATCAATATCCTTTGGGCATAATGCTTTTTCATAGTCAACTATAGGAATCAAGTATTTTGTGAAGTTGCGATTTATTCGCTATTCAAACAAAAACCTCGCAAGAATTTTCCTGCGAGGTTTTTACACTCAATTTATTTTCAACTTTAAACCTATACATTTCCAAGTACAAAAATTTCGCCTTTAGGGCCTGCCTCGGTAGTGCTACCACCTTTAGCTTCTAGCGAAATCGCAAATGCCTGAGCATTACCCAATGACTTCATTTTTTCGAAAGTCTCTGGATTATCTAGCAACCCTGCGTCCACGGGTTTTCCATCTACAATGGCCCAAAGCTGATATTGTTTTCCTTCAGGCGCAAGGGGTAATTTGACCGAAGACAAATACACCTCTTGAGTGGCAGAGTTCCAATAAACAACTGCCTGAGCCTCTGGAGCTGGTTTTTGTCCTCCCAATTGAACTCTTTTTGTTTCTGGGTTGAGCAAGATATTGATATTCTCTTGGTAACTAGCCTTTAGAGCTCGTTCGCTACTAGCCAAAATTTGCGTTTGAGACTCTAATGCAACCACCTTATCTTCAGATTTTTGCCAGTTGTTATACAAAAACCAGTTAGCTAATACACTCATGGCGAGTAATACCCAAGAGGCCGCATATCCAAATGAGAATGATGATTTTTTACTTTCGGGAGTAAAACTTACCAAATTAGTCTCTGGAGTAGCTGTCTGTGGTGGGGTATTCACATTTTGGATTTCCTCCAACTCCAAAAGCGCATTCATCACTTTTGTTTTTAGTTCTGGAGGGGGAGTTTTAGCAAACTTTAGGGCATATTCTTCAACGCTATCTCGGATAGCATCTATTTCAAGTTGAATTATTGGGTAGGCTTGGGCTAATTGCTCTACCACCTCGGCCTCTTCGGCGGTGGTACTTCCGAGCACGTAGCTTTCCAAAATACCTGATTCTATATATTCTTGGATATTCATTTTCTTATTTTTTTGATAGTGGAAAAGATCCAACTTTTGGATTTAGTAGCATCGATTTATTAGAATAAACTAGGATAACCATGCTAAAATCACCAATGAAAAACTTACAAAGAACTCTCTCAAGTGATTGATAGCGGACTTCACACGTGTTTTCACAGTTCCTAATGGAATGCCATATTCTTTGGAAACCTCTTCTTGCGTATAGCCTTTAAAATACAACAAATCAATTACTTGACGGTGCTCTGGCTTTAATTTTTCGACAACTTTACCTATACCAATGGCATCTATATCAAACTGAGTAGAGCCTTGATTATCAATCAAATTAATTGTAGAATCTAAGTCTTGATTTCGTTGTGAGTTTTGATACTCTTGAGAGCGAATTCTATCGATGGCAGTATTGCGAGCTACATTCAAAATCCAGGTAAACAAAGTCCCCTTTGATTGATTGTAGGCATCGATATTTTTCCAAATTTTCACAAAGGAATCCTGCATAACATCAGCAGAGACCTCTTCGGAGTGCACAATCTTGTGTATTACCCCGTACAAAGCCGTGGAGTAATTATCATACAGAATCGAAAAACCACGCTGGTCTCTACTTTTGAGTAAAGCCACCAATGAGTCTTCTGATATGACTGTTTTTCGCTTTGACATAATGGTGTGTTTAATAGTATCTTGAATTAATAATGGGAAGCAAATATTACATAAGATTGTCAAATAAGCTAGTTTATATTGGGTATTGGATAGGGCTCAAACAAAGATAAAGAAAGTATTTGTTTTAACTATCCAAAAACAAAGGACTTTCAGATTTGAAAGCCCTTTGCACATTACCCATTATTAAACCACACCTATTTATTTGGTGAGATAAATTCCAGTCGTTTTTGATGATTTCAATCGACGTTTCTATCTCCCCAAAGCCTTGTAATATTTGTGGACATTGGTTTGTGTGACTTTACTTTTATGATTAAACTACTTAAAATCAAGGTTGTTTCGAAAAATTAATACAGTAAGCTAATGTTCAAATAATATAGGTTCTGTCGTAATTGGGCCTGTGAGGTAACTTTACAATCACTAACGATTATGCGCCTAGGAGCATCTAATCGGTCTTCTACCTTAGCAAGATAGGGAGGACGTTCGTCCAAAAACTTCCATATTTTGAGCTCGAGCTGAAAATATAGTATTTGCTTTTGGCAAAACCATTGGGAACAGAAGCTGTTTCATAAATAATATTTTATTGATTGATGTCTTTAAATAGATTTACGAGAATGCTTTAAGTTTGGATTGTTTGATACTACTTTTTTTTACATTTATTTTACACACTAACCTCCGAACCTTACCTATAAACAAACCCTTTTACCTTTCTATTTGTGTGCTTTAGGCAAATAGTTTTAACATGTTTTTTTATAACCAAAGACATGCTTCTGTCCAAAGACCACGACCGAAAGTCAGAAGAATTTTATTTTGCCTAATAACTTAAGTTAGTGAGCAAAATAAAATTTAAGATTGTTCTTTGGGCTTTCAGGTAAGGGCTTTCGGCGGTGGGCTTTAGAAAAAATACATGTCCATGGCTGTTAAAAACATTTTAGCACTCTTTACCTTGTGCCTGTTGTCTGTTCTCTAAAACACATAAATTAAATCTTATTCTGCATGATTACTTAAGTTAGTGGGCAAAATAAGATTTAATTTTTGAGCTTTCGGCTCTGG
>NZ_JBMLSD010000309.1:5382-50606 GCF_049240685.1 Flectobacillus sp. | reverse complement strand
CAATATTTGACATCATGTTTTATTTAAAATTCAACACTTTGAATAATGATTTCGTCGGACTGCAATCCTTTGGATGTGGCACGGACGGTTATAGATCCTTTTTTTCCCTCTTTCGCTTTTACAATTGCTAGGGCTAAACCGCTGTAAGTTTTTCTTTTAGGTAAAACAAAAGAATTCAAATCGGCAGGGTCGCCGTTATCCGTTGCCACAAGTTCACCATTTCCCAATACCTCAAACTCAACCTCCTGATTAGCCGTAGGTACCATGTTTCCCTGTGCATCAAGAACGCTCAGCTCAACAAAAGCCAAATCATCGCCCTTGTTATTGATTTGTTTTCTATCAACATTAAGCTTTAATTTTGTAGGTATTCCCGTTGTGCGAACCACATCTCTAGCCCATTCCTTAGCATTTTTGTAGGTTATTACTTCTAATTTTCCAGCTTCATAAATCACATCATCCCAACGGAAGCGATATTCGAATGCTGTTTTTTTCTTCCGTCCTAAAGACCTACCATTCAGAAAAAGTTCGGCTTCGTCGGCAGAGGAAAACACATGAACAGGCGTAATTTGCCCAACTCTTTCTGGCCAATTCCAATGTGGTAAAATATGAGCAAATTTAAGTTCAGGTCTCCATCGGGCTTGATACAAATAGTAGCGGTCTTTCTTAAATCCTGCTAAGTCAATAATTCCAGAATAGGAACTACGTGCTGAATAATACGGCGTTGGCTCACCAATATAATCCCAACCTGTCCAAACAAATTCGCCAGCCACAAAAGGATGTTTGTCTTGAGAAGAAAACACCTTATCTGGTGAAGCTCCAAATGCCGCGGTATAGAGCTCATATCCACTTACTTGCTGTGTGGTTCCGTTCCCTCCCACCCCTTCTGAAACTGGAGCGCTATTTTCTTTCGCCACTGGAAAAATATAGGTACCACGAGTACTCAAGGCAGAAGCTGTTTCGCTACTAAGTATCAGCTTATCAGGAAATTGTTTTTGAAATGCAGGATATAAAGGCGAGGTTCGGATACCTTTCAGATGAGCGTAGGCAGGTGCATCTCGGATGCCTTCACCTTGATAATTGAGGCTAATTATATCAAAAACCTTTGGAAATGGCATCTGCGGTTTGGCATAATTCATCGAGGCGGTAATGGGTCGAGTATCATCTTCGTCTTTAGCAATCTCATACAATTTTTGAGCAATTTTAGCACCAGCCTCCTCAGTGTATTGCTCGCCTACTTCATTCCCAATGCTCCAAGCAATGACCGAGGGATGATTTTTATCTCTACGAATAAAAGATCTGGTATCTGGCTCATGCCATTCTGGAAAAATCAAATGAAAATCCAAAGGGGTTTTCTTTCTTTCCCAACTGTCAAAAACCTCATCGATGACCAAGAAGCCCATTCTATCTGTCAAATCCAAAAGCTCCTCAGCGGGAGGATTGTGCGACATACGAATGGCGTTACAACCCAATTCGCGCAAGATTTCTAGCTGGCGTTCAGCTGCGCGAACGTTGAAAGCCGCCCCTAACGCACCTAAGTCATGATGCTGATTTACACCTTGAATTTTTACGGATTTTCCATTGACTAATAAGCCCTTGTTGGAATCAAATTTTACCGAGCGAATCCCAAATTTAGTATCATAGATTTCTATGGATTTACTGTTTTGAAAAACCGTAGTTTTGGCGAGATACAACTGCTGGTTTGTTGTAGGCAGAGGGTACCACAATACAGGATTTATCAAAGAGACTTCTTGCTGAACCTTCGCCTGCTGATTGGCCTCCAGCACAATCTCCTTTTTGGATGACGTTGCAACTTTCTTGAGCAGTTTTTGTGCATTTTTATCCAATAAATAAATCTCTGTAATTAGCTCGACGGACTGATTTTGAGAACTTTCATTTTTCAATAATACAGAAATATCGATATTCGCTTTCTTTGCTGACACTGATGGTGTCTTCACAAATGTACCCCAATGGGCTATATGAACAGGATTTACTTTAGCAATCCATATATTGCGATAAATACCACCACCAGGGTACCATCGAGCAGAGTTGGTAGGATTATCAATTCGAATAGCCAACTGATTTTCTTGCCCAAATTGAATATAAGGTGTCAAATCCAATCTGTAAGAATTATACCCATAAGGCCACCCTCCTACTAGTTTACCATTGAGCCAGACCATACTGTAGGACATAGCGCCATCAATATCCAGATAAATCTTCTTTTGAGCGTCTTGAGCTTCAAATCTTAGTTTTTTGCGATACCAGCCAATTCCTTGTACAGGTAAGCGTCCCATACCACCACCAACAGGTACATTTTCGCCCTTATAAAAAGGTAATTTGATAGCCCAGTCATGTGGTAAATTGACATATTGCCAATGACTGTCATCGAAATTTTTATCAATCAATGGCGTTGTAACCACAGGTTCAACTGTGGGTTTTAGATAATGCTTTGAAGCGTCTTTAATGAAATTATTGGCAGTTGGCAATATCCATGCTTTGAGTGTATGATTGCTTGATTTGATACTTACAGATTCTGTTGGTTTACTATCAGCAACGATGTTATCATTACGATCAGTCACCTCAGGACGAACATCGTATTGGATGTCATCTGGAGACGTTTCGAATCTTTCAAAACGCCAACCTTTATTGATTTTATATCGCTCGGCGGTTTGAGCCAAAGATGGGATATTAATCAGCCAAAACATAAAGCATATCAATATCCACAGCACGCATCTTTTCAAAATCATAAGTTAAAGTTTAGAAAACGTTTTAGTTGATTTTATAAAATCTTCGACAAACTGCTATTTCCAAAATTGTACAAATCCAACGATTGCAAAATTAAATAAAAACGATAAAAATACAATCGATTGCATAAATTTTTAAATGAAAGTATTTCATAATAATTCTTTGATAAAATTCAATTATAAGATTTTTCAAAAAGATTATTTTTATTTATACTTGTAAAAAGACAAATTATTTATTGGCAAATATCAAATTTCAAGGGAGCCAAAGTGTTAAGTTATTCATAAAATAAAAAAATAAGTATAATTTTATGCAATCGGATACATTCAGATAGGCACTCTAGTAAAAAAGAAAGAAACAAATAAAGCAAAACCCTTATTACCAGATATTTACCTTAAAAAAATCTGACAATTCTGATAATATCTTATGTTAAAATTTGGGTAGAATGGCTTATCCTGAGTCTTCCTTAAAGAAAAGATTTTTTTTAGTATTTTTACGCAAACGTTTGCGATATGAAGAACACAAAGAAAGAAACAACCATATACGATATTGCCCAAAAGTTGAATATTTCGTCGGCTACAGTGAGTCGTGGATTGCAAGATCATCCTGCGATTAAAAAGGAGACTAGAAAGAAGATTTTGGAGACAGCCATCGAATTGGGATACCGTAGAAATATTATCGCCAGTAATCTTCGCAGACAAAAAACCAATACGATTGGTGTGATTGTGCATGAACTGAATAGCAACTTTATAACTTCAGTGTTGGCAGGCATCGAAAAAATCACCACCGAAGCTGGCTATGATTTGATTATTGCTCACTCGTATGAGAGCTATGAAAAAGAAGTTGCCAACGCCACTAATCTCTTTCATAAACGAGTGGATGGATTGATTGCTTCTTTAGCCCTCAACACGCCTAATCTCAATCATTACAAGCAATATCATGACAAGCATATTCCAGTAATATTTTTTGACCGCGTCGAGGAGCGTTCGGACAGTGCCAAAGTGATTATCGATAATTATAAATGTGGTTATCAAGCGACCAAACACTTGATAGAACAGGGTTGTAAAAACATTATGTTAGTTACCGCGAGTCTGACTCGCAACGTTTATCTACAACGTTATAAAGGTTACCGAGACGCCCTTGAGGAAGCTGGTCTACCCTTTGTTGAAAGCAATATTTTGATTAAAGATTTAAGCGAACAATGTGGCGTTGAAGCCGCAGAGTATATTTTACAGATGAATCCACGCCCCGATGGTGCATTTATTACCAATGATTTTTCGGCGGCAGTTTGTATGAAAACGCTAAAGGAAAATGGCATAAACATTCCTAAAGACATTGCAATTGTAGGCTTTAACAATGATGCTATTGGTAAAATCATCGAACCACAACTCACAACCATCGACTATCCGGGGATAGACGTAGGCGAAATTGCAGCCAAAAATCTTATCGAACAACTAGACGGTGATTCCAAAATTAATCCAATCAGCACCTTAGTAGTTCGTTCTGAATTAATTGTAAGAGGCTCATCTTTGAAAACATGTAGTTAATTTAAGCAAAATTATTTTCAATTCTTCACCTAAATTTTTCTTATAATTATGTAACTAAATATTTCTTTTTTGCTAATTTCAGGAATCTATTAAAATACTATTTGCTTTTCCATAAATCATCTATGTTTTAGTGTTCTGCTCTTCTTAAGCCTTTCCTATAACATACCACAATTTACAACAACATGAAAAAATCTACAATTTATCTTTTTTCTACCTTAGTTATTGCTGAATCCTTATTATCGAGCTGTGCTTCAATAATTGGCTCTTCCAAATACACTGCTCATATCCGTGTAGTCGACAACCCCAATGCACAAATTTTTGTAAGTGATGTGTATGCTGGACGCGGCCAAGGCATTGTAAAAATGAGTCGAAAAAACGCCAATAACGTGGTAATTTCGCTCAAAGCCGATGGTTGTGAAACCAAACACATCCCATTCAAAGGAAGGAAATTTAGAGGTTGGGCCTTTGCTTCCTCACTAGTTTTTTTTACAGGTATAGGAGGAGTCCCAATACCTTATGGTGTAATTATCGACCTTGCTTCGGGAGCCCTCTACAAGCCTGATGAGCATGAACCTGGCGTTAGTAAGATGGATTATAAAACATATATTTACACGGTTAATTATGGTTCTTGCCAGAATTTCCATCAGGATGAAGTTATTTCTACCCCACAAACACTCATAGATGTGATATATCTCAAAGACGGAAGCACAGTAAAAGGAATAATTATGGAGCAAATCCCAAATAATTATGTTAAAATTCAGATAAGTGATGGAAGTATTGCTGTTTATAAATTTGATGAAATCTTAAAAATCGTCAAAGAAAATACGAAGTAATTAGGAGTTGCGAGTGATAAGTATAATTAAATTTCAACTTTGGGTTAACCCTTTGTAAAAACAAGAATTTTAGCAAAAAAAAGCTACACTATATCATAGCTGTAGCTTTTTGCGTCTTTTACCTTAACTAAATAAAAACTTTTGTTGGACATAAAACCAACCATGAACTACTACTTTATTACAAAAGAAAGCAATACAAAAACGTAGCAGATGAACAAAATAACACTTTTGCCAAGTGCCATTACCTTTTCCCGACTACCTACCTTCTTAAGTATTAACGCAAAATAAAATTTAATTTTTGAGCATTCGGCTTTCAGCTTTGAGCCTTCGGCAAAAATATATCTATCGTTACTAAAAAACATTTTAACACTCTTTGCCTAGTGCCTGTTGCCTTATGCCTAAAACACAAAAGTTAAATCTAATTGTGCATGATTACTTATCTAGTATGATAAGCTTTTAAACCACTTTCAAGAAAAGATATAAAGTTGTTTTCGTCATAATTGGCACCTTGTGGCTTTACTAAAGTCTGTCCTTCGTTGTCAAGTAAGACATAATATGGCTGGGAATTGGTATTGAACTGCTTTGCCTGCATTTCACTCCATTTTTTACCAATAGTCGCAATCTGTTTTTGGCTATAGGTAGAAAAATATTGCTCTGGCTTTGCCAATTCGGTTTTGTCATCTACATACAGCTGGATAATCACATAGTCATTTTGTAGACGATTTAATACAGCAGGCTTGGACCAAACTGTCGCCTCCATTTTGCGACAATTAACGCAGGCATGACCCGTAAAATCTATCATGACGGGTTTGTGATTGGCTTTTGCATACGCCATTCCTTCCTCATAGTCAAAGAAAGTGTCAAGATTGAGTGGTGCATGAAAAATCTCCCCGTATTTTCGAACTGGGTGCTGACTCGCTTGTGGATTGTTTGAGCCAATTTTTTGTGTGTACAAATCAAAATCTTGGGTATGTTGTGGTGGTAAAAAGGCTGCTATCGAGTCGAGCGGAGCACCCCACAAACCTGGCACCATATATACGGTAAATGCCAAAGAAATAATCGCCAAAAATAAACGTGGCACTGATAAATACGCCACGGGTGAATCGTGAGAAAATTGAATTTTGCCCAAAAGATAAAGCGTCAATAAAGCAAAAATAGCAATCCAGAGGGTCAAAAATATCTCACGGTCGAACCACTGCCAATGGTAAGCTAAATCTACATTTGACAAAAATTTCAAGGCCAAGGCTATTTCCAAAAAGCCCAAGACAATTTTGACAGAATTTAACCAACCACCTGATTTTGGCAAAGCGTTCATCCATGATGGAAACATGGCAAACAGGGTAAACGGTAAGGCCAAAGCCAAGGCAAATCCAAACATTCCGATGGCTGGGCCTAATAGTTGCCCCATCGTGGCAGCTTGTACCAATAGCGTTCCGATGATAGGCCCTGTACATGAAAAAGAGACTAGCGCAAGCGTCGTTGCCATAAAGAAAATCCCCAAATATCCGCCTTTATCGGCGCCTTTATCCGAGGCATTAAGCCACGACGCTGGTAACATAATTTCGAATGCGCCAAAAAAGGAAGCAGCAAAAACAATCAGCATAACAAAAAAGACCAAGTTGAAGATTCCATTGGTCGAGAGGTCGTTGAGGGCGTCTGCGCCAAAAAATACCGTTATCAATAATCCCAAGGCAACATATATCACAATAATCGACAAACCATACACCAATGATTTGGTAATGCCATTTGACTTTGAGCTAGCTTGTTTGGTGAAGAAACTAACCGTCATAGGCAACATCGGAAAAATACAAGGCATCAACAAGGCTGCAAAACCACCTAATAAACCAGCCACGAAGGTTAACCACAGTGCTTGTTGCTCCTCTTTGGGAGGCAATGTTGTGGAACTGATTTGTGCCTTACTGGCAGTATCTACACTGGCAACAGGAAGAGTCGCTGTACTAGCTTCTTGAATCACCGTATCCTTCTGGGGAATTGTGACAAGACTAGTATCCTTCTTCGAACTTTTTTCTTCCTCCACCTTTACAGGAATCGAAAACTCCAACTCATCGGGAGGAAGACATTGGGTATCGTCACACACCATAAACTCGACCGAACCCTTGACGATGGCGCTTGTATTTTTTACTTTAATCTTTTGAGAAAAAATTGCCGATTTTTCAAACCACAATAAGTCCATTCCAAAAGTTTGGTCAAAAGCTTTTATGACTTTACTATCTTCCGAAACCCCACCTAACAATTCAAAATCAGCTGAAGGAGTAAGTTTAAACTTTGTCGGCACAGGACCGCCCTCAGCGATATGTTGCGAATAAATATGCCAATGCTTGTCGATGGTAGCAATGAAGGATATTTGAATCTCCATATTTGACAGAGAAGTAGCTTTAAATGACCATTTTACAGGCTTTTTGATTTGAGCATGAGCACCAATGAAGAGGCACACAAAGCAAAAGGTGAAGATTTTTTTCATACAACGTTATAAGGTTTATTGATGAATAAGTTAATCATTTTTTGGAGATTTCTCACAAGAAAATTTTACAATGATAAAAAGAGATAGATTTTAATTGAATCATACTTTAAAACCGTTGCAACAGTTCAGTGAATGTAGTACTGAAATATGTCATTCATCTGATTATTCAAGGATTTATTGTCAGGTTCGTCCAAGGGAGCAATTGTTGCAAACGGTTTTAAACGGAGATTAAGTAAAAAGACGTTCTTAGTTAACAGTGTATCAGTTATAGTAATGCAATCATAATCAAAAGGTTATACTCAACTTTTACCTTTGAGATACTATTAATTTAATCTTTCCTTTTACTTAAATCTATGTATAACAACACCTTACCTCTCCTATTTATTCTTTCACTAACTCTGCCAGTTTTTTCTCCAAATCTTCGCCTCGGAGGTTTTTCGCAATGATTTTACCATTTTTGTCCAGTAAAAAATTCATCGGAACTGCTGCAACCACATACAATTTAGCCGCTTCATTTTGCCAACCTTTTAGGTCTGAAACATGAATCCAAGTTAGTTTATCTGTGTCAATTGCTTTTAACCAATTGGCTTTTTTATCGTCGAGGGATACCCCTACGATTTCGAAGTTTTTATCACGATACTGATTATACGCCTTTACCACATTTGGGTTCTCTTTTCGGCAAGGCCCACACCAGCTTGCCCAGAAATCTACAAGGACATATTTACCTTTGAGTGAGGCCAAGTTAAAGGTTTTTCCAGAGGAATCAGCCATTGAAAACACTGGTGCCATACGACCCACATCTACTTTTGCAGCTTTGTCCAAAAAGGATTTCACTTCTTTTCCATAGTATGATTCTTGTGCATTTTTTGCCAAATAACCGTAATATTCTTTTGCTTTTTCCTCAGAACCTGGTCTTGTAAAATAACTATAAATAATAAATGGGCTAATCAAAGAAGTAGGACGAGTAGAGATAAATTGCTTACAAACGCTATCTGCATAGCTTTCGCCATGACGGAAGAGTCTACTTGCTTTTTCACGAATAGCCAAGCTATCAGGCATTTTAGTTTGTCTAGTCTCCCAAAACATTTTATCCGCTTTGCCCATAAGTGCATGCGCTCCATCCATTTGCTTACGATGTATCAACCAATCATCATGCATTTTAGAACCTTTGACAATTGCTTTACTGATGGAATCTCTTGATGCCATAAGGGTAATTTTACCACTTTGAACAAATATACGAGCACTCTCTTTTTTAGGGACAAGATAGAGGTTGTAAATCGCAGGGTGTTTGATTTCTCCTTGAAAAGTAAAAGTACCATCAGAGCTAATCAATGAGTCTATATCAAAGCCTTTCCCATTATAAGTTGACAAATACACTTTCTCATTTTTAAGGCCTGAGATTTTGCCAGAAATATAGTATTTATCAGTTGTAATGGCTTTTTTTTGCGCAAAAAGCGTTGAGACAGCGAGCATACTGATGCTCATCGTCAAGAATATTTTTTTCATAAAAGAATCGGTTAAACTTTGAAAATGATGATTTATGAGTCGTGAGTTAGTTGTGCACCAAGGATATCAAACAATTTCAGATTTGGGATTTCTGATTTCGAAAATAGAGTAAAATACCTCTAATTTTTCAAAACATGAAAGAATACACTTCCGCAATCCAACATCCGATATCCGAAATGGATATACTACTAACTCACAATTCTACATGAACACCTAATAACCTGGGTTTTGAGTCAAATTTTTATTAGCTGCACGCTGATTTTCGGGAATTGGGAATAATACAGAGGTTGATTTCCAAGTATTTTTTCTCATTCCTCCCAAAACAGCATCGGCACGACCTGTACGTTTCAAATCAAGCCAACGATGTCCCCATTCTCCAAATAGTTCTAGCTTTCTCTCTTTTTCTATTGCTAATAACAACTGTTCTTTGGTAATGTTAGAAGATAACGGAGCTAATCCTGCTCTTTTACGGATAATATCTACCTCGGCTTTGGCCTCCGCAATTTTACCTTGCTGAGCTTTAGCTTCTGCATCAATTAAATACAATTCGGCAAAACGTAAACCTACATTGTATTCATTTCCTGTACCAGTTCTTACCTTGTACTTATTGATAAAGTAATATCTTACACCACCTACAGTCGTAACACCTGCCCAGTTTGTTTTTCTTAAATCAGCATCCTCAAATGACTTGTAGAGAGTATCTACAAGCGTGTAGGCAGGAATAACACCAGACGCCGCTAGGAAGTTAGCCCCGAAAGTTGATACTCCAGTTAGATTAGCTTGTTGCCAAATAATTTCGTTACTTGTATTCACAAATACGTCTGCCAATGCTGGTAAAGTATAGGCTTGCGAGCTGATCACAGAGGTAGCATTAGTTTCAGCATTTGCCCAGTCTTTTGTATACAAATATGCTCTTGCTAACAAAGTTGACGCAGCATGTTTATTGGCTCTGGCCTTAAACGTTCCCGCGTAAGTAGCAGGAAGTTGCGCTTGTGCTTCTTTCAAATCGGTAATGATTTGTTTCCAAACATCAGCTGCTGGCGTTCTTGGCAAAATCGCATTGGTAGCATAATCAGCGTCAGCGGTTAGCGGCATAGGTACGTCCCCAAATAAATTTACCAAATAAAAGTAAGTTAGGGCACGAATAAATTTTGCCTCACCTAACAACTGGTCTTTTATCGACGGCGTCAATGTTTGTGATTGATTCAGACCAGCAATAGCGTTATTGGCATTTTTGATTTCCTGATAAGCAATAAGCCAAATCGAATTTTCTACCAAAGAATTGGTATTTGTAATAGCATTTTTTTCAAACTCGTCGTAGGAAGCATTCACGGTATTGTACTGAATATCATCAGCAGATATACCAGTAAAAAAAGTACTTGCTTGCACAAAATTGGTCATTATACCAGTAGAATACAATCCAAGCACAGCACTAGTTGCGGTAGCATCTGCCTTGAAAACATCCTGAGAAACAACTTGGGTTGGAGGTGCTCCTAACTCGACAAAGGACTCACAAGAGCTAAACAAAGTCGAAATAGCGATGGCTGATGCCAAAAAACCACTTTTAAATTTATGTATAGTAATCATAGTAATTTCTATTAAAATGAGCAGTTAAGTCCTAACATGATGGTTCTGAGTGGAGGCAATACTTGCCCGATTGTTCCTGTTCCCAAACCAGAGGGACCACCTTGAACTTGTGTCTCTGTATCAAAAATGTATTTGTTTTTTGACCAAGTAAACAAATTTTGTCCTTGAACAAACACACGGCAGTTGGTCATACCAATCGCTTTAGCAATTTGACTTGGGAACTGGTACGAAACACTTGCGGAGCGCATTTTCAAGTAGGAAGCATCACCCCAAAAAACATCCGATGAGCTAAAGAAATTGTAAGAACTGGCAATTGCTGTACCTGCGGTAGCCGATGCCCCTGGAAGACTCGCCATATCACCTTCTTGTTTCCAAATATTCAGATAAGAGGTATTTTGGTTGGTAAGTGCTCCTGGCCTTGTGTTGATGATATTGGTTTGTCCGAAACGATGATTGAATTGGAAGAAAATATCAAATTGGAATCCTTTGTACGAAACTGAGTTGCCCAAACCACCATAATAGGGTGTGCCTATTTTGGCAACATATCTGTCATTAAAATCTACGATACCGTCCTTGTTGATGTCTTCGTACTGAGCAGCCCCTGTTTTTGAGTCTACACCAATAAAATGTAATAAACGGGTAAAATTGATTGGCTGACCAATGACATAAGAGCTACTTGAAAAAGTGTTTTCTATACCATCAAATTTGAGTAGCTTATTTTGAGGCAAGGTAATATTGAAAGTAGTTGTCCATTTCCAATCTCCACGAGAAATATTCGTGGTATTTACCTCAAATTCCCAACCACTATTTTCAATCAAAGCTGGTAAGTTTGCTTGAATGGAATTATATCCACTTTGGGTTGGAACACGTAAAGAACCTATCTGATTATCTGAGCGGTTGTTGTAATATTCAGCTGTAAACAATACTTTATCTTTTAAGAAACCTAATTCCAAGGCTGCTTCAAACTTCTTGGTAGTTTCCCATTGAATATCGGCATTTGGTAAAGTCAAAGGAATCAATGACGGATTACTCAAATAGGTGGTTGAAGTGTTATAAAGTGGCAGATACAAATAGTTTGAAATCTGGTCATTGCCAGTTGTCCCATAACTTGCACGTAATTTACCGAAGCTCAAAGCTGAGATACTTTTGGCAAAATCCTCCTGTGAAAATACCCAAGCGGCACCCAATGCACCAAAATTACCAAAACGATTGTTAGGACCAAATCTTGAAGAACCATCACGACGGAAAGTTGCATTGACAAAATATTTGCCTTGCCAATCATAATTTAAACGACCAAATATTGCATTGTACTTGTATTCAACAATGTTATTGTAATTAACAGTTATTAAACCCGCGCCAGAAAGGGTATTCAACAACGCCTCTGTACTGTAATTGGAACCTGTCAAATAAAACCCATTAGAAGTATTATGTTGCCAGCTTGCTCCTACCACTGCCAAAAGTTTGCCTTTGCCAATTTCTTTTACATACTCCGCCGTTGGTTCAATAATATAATTTTGAGCCCTAGTATCGGCAAAATTTAAAGTACTTGTCGGGTTCGATGCTGGGTTTAACACCGAAGCAGGAGTCAAGTTTTTCTGCTCCAAATCAGTAACAGTATATCCAAAATTTGCCTTTAAGTTTAATCCTTTCGTAACATTATAACGAACCGTTGCATTACTAATCAAATTGGTTGTATTGGCATTGTTCTGACGCATCAAAGTCGACAAAGGATTGGTGAAGTTATTTGACCAAAACAATTTCCCATTAGCATCATACAGCGGTAAGTTTGGAGGTAAATTATATACTGAGGTCAAATCGCTTTGCGGCAAATTTGTTTTATCCTTAGAATAACTTAAGGCCAAAGTAAAATTCAATTTTTTATTTCTAGTGCTATGGTCAAGATTTAATCTACTCGAAAATCTTGTACTTGAGTAATCTCCCGGGAAAATCGTAGTTTCGTTACGATACCCCAAATTGAACATAAATTTGGTAAAAGCATCACCACCAGACAATGACGTTTGTACATCACTTACTTTGCCTGTACCTCCCAAGAAGTACTTCTGCCAGTCGGTTGTTTTCGTTTTATCCCATAAGGTTAAATCTGGCGCATTGCTGGTATTGGGTGTAACACCATCGTTTCTAAATGCCTGTGTTCTCAGATCATAATATTGCTCTGGACTAAGCATTGGTATAAAGCGGTTTAGTTCTGTAAAACCTGTTGAAGCGTTTACATCAAATTTTGTTTTACCAGACTGTCCTCTTTTTGTTGTAATCAAGACCACACCATTAGCGCCACGAGAACCATAAATAGCGGTTGCATCGGCATCTTTCAAAATATCAATTCGTTCAATATCGTTGGGATTAATCATGCTAAATGGACTAATACCGCCATTAGCCCCCGAAATACCAAAAGCATTAAGGTTATCAGTTGCGGGGCTACCACCATTAAAATTGGTAAACGGCACACCATCAATTACATACAAAGGAATTGTTCCTGATGACAATGACCCCTGACCACGAATTTGAATTTGGACGGCACTCCCCGGCAAACCATTATTTTGCGCAATTTGTGCCCCCGCAATACGCCCGGGTAAAGCAGCTAAAACGTTTGATACTGGCTGTTTCCCGATTTCGGCCGAAGTAATCGACGTTACCGAACCTGTATTGATTCTTTTGGAAGAAGTTCCGTAGCCAATTACCACCACCTCGTCTAATGAACGAAGTGCTTGTTTCAACGAAATTTTGAGATTCGTTGCACTTCCAACGGTAACACTATACGATTCATAACCAACATAGGTAAATAATAGCACATAGCCTTTTTTCGCCACGACTCTAAATCTACCTTTTTCGTCAGTAATGGTACCAAAAGGTGTACCCTTCGCTGTCACCGAAACCCCAATAAGCGGCTCCCCAGATTCGGCAGCGACAACGGTTCCTGTAACTTCTTCTCCTTGGTTGCTTTCTGCTTGGGCATTGGGCAAGCCGTTTGCTTTTAACAAATTCAAATTGTTGTCTACTACTCTCGACAAAATAATCATACGATTGTCTTGTACCGAAAATTTGATACCAAGAGGTTTCAAAAGCACCTCCAAAGCACTCCCTAGCGTTTCTTTCGAAGAGTTAAGAGATACAATTTGGTTGATATTGATTTGGCTACTACTATATACAAACTTCACCTTTGCTTCTTTTTCTAGTTGCGTTAAAGCAGCCTTTAATTTCACGTTCTCTACCTTGACGGCAATATTCTGATTTAGAATACCTTGTGCAAGATTTACATGGGCGTGAATAATTCCTGTAAACACCATAATTATGATGGCTTGAAACATCGTAAACCGCATAATTCGAAGGATTAATTCTTTGATTCGATAATTTTCTGTCATACCTTTGATAGGGTTTTATTCTTTTTTGAAATGGAGGGATAAGACAATATTTTCTCACCACCGCTGCCGAGCGGTGTGACGAAACGAATAAATTCGAGGGCAAGAGTGCTGGAACCACTCTTGTCTTTTTTTATGCCTGGATTTTTTTCATTTTACGTTTGGGCTTTAAGGGTTGACGAATTAGTTAAGGAAATTTAATTTTTAGAGTGATAAAAATTTTAGTGCTGAATGAAATTCAAGTATCTGGCTTTCGGCTTTTAGCTATGGGCTCTCGGCAAAAATATTTCTTAGGAGTTCAAAGAAACATTTCTTTCTAAAGCTTTGACTAACAGCACCGAACCTATCAAATTCAATCTTATTTTGCACTTTACTAGTTCAAGACTTAGTCTTGGACTCATTTTTTAACAGTTAAAAACTGTTAAAAAATGCAATGAAACAGTCCAAACAACTGAATGACACCTACTCATTTTGTCCAGTAATAAAATACTTCTTTCAGATTAAATAGCTTCTCATGTCGACTACTGGAACTAGTCTAATGATTGATTAATCTTCAAGTATGAATTATGAGTTGTGAATTAGTAATATACGAAGGATTTCATCTTGTTCAGAAACATTCATTTCCTGAGCATTTTTGCAGTAGCGGCAACCCTTGCGGTTGCCATGTTGAGTTGGGCAACCGCAAGGGTTGCCGCTACTGCAAAAATGTTCATGAAATGAACTCTTCCGAACAATATAAAATCCTTCGGACAATCCTAATTCATCATTCACAATTCATCATTCACAACTTAAAACTCCACTAATGAACTCTATCGCCACGAATTTCTAAGTTGGTAATAATATTGGCTTCTATTTCGAGCCATTCATTCCAACGTTGTTTGACGTATTCGGCAGGGAGATATTCTTTAGCAAGGTCTATAAAATTAACATAATGACCTGCCTCAGAAATCATTAATTCATGGTAAAAGACTCTCAAAGATTCATCCTGAATTTCTTGAGACAATATTCTAAAACGCTCACAGCTACGGGCTTCGATGAGTGCATTGATAAAAAGTCGCTCTCCCAACTGTTGATCTTGTGTACCTCCATGTCGGATATTGGCATTCAGTTGGATTACGTATTCATCTTTGCGTTGTTTTCCGAGAGTTAAGCCTCTTTTATCGAGCTCCCGAATCACCATGCGAAAGTGTGCCCATTCCTCCGAAACTACGGGCATTAGTACTTCTCTTAGCTTTTCTCTTTCGGGATATTGAATAATCAATGAAATACAAGAAGAGGCCGCTTTTTGCTCGCAATAAGCATGGTCAACAAGAATTTCTGCTATATTTTTTTCTGCAATATTTACCCAACGAGGGTCGGTCGGAAGCTTAAGTCCAAGCATGGAAGTTTAAAATTAAGATTCTTGAGCAATAGACGCTATCTGTTAATTGAATATCGGTTATTAGATGTCAGGTTGTAATGAAAAACTAAAATCAACTATTTGCAATTTGGCTTTATGCAAAAATATTTTTCATAAATTCATAAAATGCTTTTGCCTAAGATCCACAGCTTATGGACTGAATCATCCAAAATTTAAGTTTAGCATTCTTTCGTTAAATTAATCAAACAACAGCCATCTTACCCCAAAGCCGATAGTTCTACCTACTCCTGCATAACCTGGCGACATGTAATAGCCATTATAGCCTAACAGTCGATGATTGACATGAGACACTTTGAAAAATACACGTACCCGATTGATACGCATGTCGGCAAAAATATCTGCTTGGAAATTACTATTTAGGTACTGAGTATCTTGTAAGTAGAATTGTTGTGTAGCGGGCATATAGGCATCGCCATAATAGCCAGACTTATAATATAATTCCAAACCTGCTTGAATATACAGGACTTTGGCATATAAAATATCTAAGGCCAGACGAGAGTTTATCGTAATGGCTGGCATACGGATTAAATCAGAACTTTTGGTATAGGCCCAATAGATATTGTTGATATTGGTAAATTTACCAGACTGAAAACCAATACTTCCACCTGCTTTGAAAATCGCAATTGGGCTACCTGTCGATTGTTTAACAACCGCCTTTTGATCAAAATAAATATAATTATCTATCGTTTGGAAACTCGCAAATGGGCTAAAAACAAACTTCTTCACCTTCAAGGTACCATTGGCATAAAAGCTTAGCACTTGCAAGTTTTTTAGTTGACTTGCCTGCGGGAGCGTATCATTAAGCCATCTATACGAGCTATTGTACATATATTGTTGCGCCAAAGTCGGAACATTCCTAAAAAATGTTCCTCCAAAATTGAGCCATTTCCCTTTTAGCTCTGCATTTAATCGATAACCACTTCCGATATGATATTCACCCTCCGCAAAGAATCTTGTGCTATCTTTTAAATACTGATTTAACCAAACACCCAAAAAGTTTTCGCTGCGACTCAGTTTGTCATTATTCAACAAGTTGGTATAATTTAAAATTCGCTGTCGAAAATGTAGACGATAATTAAAACCTCTATAAAAACCTTTAATCCCTGATTTGTGCTGGAATGTACTTGAACTAAAACCATTATACAAAGTATCGGTACTAGTTGGACTAGTTAAATAACTAGAGGCATAAAACTTATTTGTTAAACTATTAGCGTAGGCTTTATCTTTGAACTGATTTTTTCTACTTTCGAAATCTAAGGTTTGAAAAATTTGAAAAGCTTTATAACCCGCATATTCGTGATATATATGTACATTATTCCAAGTATCACGGCTATTAGCTGAGGTCAAAATAGCATTATTGTCATCATACAATAACAATGAATCGTATGTAACGCCATTTGGAGCGACGCCACCTTCTTCAATAATATTATGGTCGAAACGGTTGAGATAGCCCATAATACTGTACTTCTTATTTTTACTCTGATAATTAGAATGTAGCATAAATTCCCAGTGTCCAATAGCATTAGGAATAGTACCGGTGGTGGTACCACCTACTAAGGCCTTCGTAGCAGTAATTCTATGCAAGGTCAACCCCACATTCCAGAGAGAATCGATGTTTCGGTTAAAGTCAAAATTCAAAATATCTTGTCCCTTACCGCCAGTCACATAATAGATATCAGAATATGGAGATTTGGTATTGTAATATTTTACATCTTTTGGCTCGATTGCGTAAAGCTGATAGGCATCATATCCAATTCGAGTACCTAGTTGGTCGGGAGCTTGATAAAACAAAGGGCGCGAAGCTGTACCTAATAAACCCAAGTCGACGTAGGTATTATTGCGCTGTAAAATGGGACTATAGTTATGAAAACCCTTTAAAAGCGTGTCGATGGTAAAAAGTGTTTTTCTATTATTAAAAACATCCTCTTCTAAAAAATAGCGACTCGAAGTAGGCCCGTAAATGACCTTGGTAGAATCATCTAAACCTCCTTTTTGATTGGTCTTTTTTTGTTGGGTTTGGGCTGGTGGAAAGCCGTTATTGTTCCCTAAGCCACTCGTAGAAAATGTATTACTAGTAGTGGTTTGGGAAAAAATACTGCCCGAAAACAGCAGTGTAAGTACGAGTATAAGATATTGCGATGTTTTCACGCTGCAAAATTAATCCATTATCCGAATCCTTCGGTATAATATCTGTGAGAATTAAGAGATGTACATTTGACAATGATTCAAAATCAACTCATCAAATTGCTTTTTTTGTGTTGCATCAAAGCCTATCTGAATAGGTAAATAAAAGAAAAGATGTTGTTTTTCAGGAAAATCAGATAGTAAAGGTTTTATTTTTACCATATCTTTTTCAGTCATCAAAATACCTTTGGCGCAGACTTCATTTTTTTCCAATATATTTAAAACTTTTTCAATATCTGCTTTCGAATAGGCATAATGATCGGGATAATTAATACTCTCTAGCACTTCAAAGGTTTGTTTGGCATAGGCCTCAAAAAGTATTGGTTGGGCAATACCTGAAAGAAGAACTACTTTAATCGGCTTTTGTAAAACCCAATCATCTACACATGAGGTTACTTCTCCATACCGAATAGAAGAAAAAAAGACAGGACATGCTTCATGAAGGTATGGTTTCAGCTTCTGAATAAAACCTAAACGTTGTGCATTCCCAAAGTTTTGAGGGCATTTCGAAACAATGACAATATCAGCTCTTTTCAAACCGCTGCGATTTTCACGCAATCTTCCCGCAGGAAAGGGAAAATCTTGAAAGATGGGTCTTTGGTAATCTATCAAAACAATATTTAAAGATGGTTTGATGGCTCGATGCTGAAAGGCGTCGTCCAACAAAATGACCTCTGGATGTACTCCCTTTAGTAATTCAGAAACACCAAGCACACGTTTTTCGGATACAGCAACAGAAATTTGATGACCAAATTTTTGATAAAATTGCATAGGTTCGTCGCCCATATCTTCTGCAGTTGAATGAGGATTTGCTAATAAATAGCCCCGCGTTTTACGACCATAGCCTCTACTCAAAGTTGCTAGCGAATAATAAGGCTGCAGTAATCGAATCAAATATTCTACATGCGGGCTTTTGCCAGTGCCCCCAACGGTGATATTACCGACATTGATAACAGGTAAATCAAAAGATTTGGACGATTGTACTCCCCAATCAAAAAGTAGATTTCTGAAAGCGGTAATCCAACCATAGAGTATGGAAAAAGGTCGTAGAAGACCTGTTAAAACAACATTCTTGAGCAAGTTAGACATCGATTTTTAAATAAATTCACTTATTGGACCGATTTTACCAGACAAAAATCTGAAAGAGTAACGACTTTTTACTAATTTCACCTCCCTTTTAAGAAAGTTTAACGAGTATCTGGCAAAACAATTTTCGACAATATTCTAAAAGTCAATCTATTACCAAGTAAAAAAATCGTAAATTGTTTTTTAATATTTTTGTACACTGCCATGCTAAGTAGATTTTCTTCAAGCTTTGGACAAAACAAAAGGATAACTGAGGAATTTTTTCTTTTGACTTTTAAGTCAAAACTTTTATCCGTCCTTTTCTGAAAAACAGTCATCAACCAAACGGAGCATTCTCCTATTTGCGTCCTTATTAATACATAAAAATGAGTCTCAAAGCGGTCTTTTCAAAACATACACTCCACTTCAAGTTCGAGGCAGGAACCTCAAGGGGTGTTCTTACCGAAAAAGATAGTTATTTTATAAAAATTTTCGATACCGAAAATCCAGGGGTTTTTGGATTGGGCGAATGTGCACCTCTGAAAGGACTGAGCATAGACGACCGACCAGATTTTGAGCTTCAACTCTTAAGTATCTGTGAATATTTCAATACACTCGACTTAGAAGTATTTTCTTGGAACTTGAGTATTATTTTAGATCAAGTGTTAGATAAATCTTTTCCCTCGATAGTATTTGGGTTCGAAACTGCCATGTTGGATTTACTGAATGGTGGAAAAAGAGTAGTATTCGATAATGCTTTTCATCAAAATCAACGCAATTTGCTCATCAACGGCTTAATCTGGATGGGAGATAAAGCGTTTATGCTTCGCCAGATAGACGAAAAGTTGTCGGCTGGGTATACAACCATCAAAATGAAAGTGGGAGCAATCGATTTTGAGAAAGAATGTGAGTTGTTGGCTTATATTCGTAAACATTTTTCCAAAGATGAAATTACGCTTCGGGTAGATGCCAATGGGGCTTTTGGTTTTGATACGGCACTTGAAAAGCTCAAACGTTTAGCTGAATATGAGCTACATTCAATTGAACAACCTATCAAACAGGGCAACCATGAAATCATGGCAGAACTATGCCAAAGTTCTCCTCTGCCAATTGCCCTCGATGAAGAACTCATCGGCATGATGGAATATCCCGAGAAATACAAATTGCTCAAAAAAATCATGCCTCAATATATTATCCTCAAGCCAACCTTAGTGGGCGGATTTCAGCAATGTCGTGAATGGATAGAAAATGCCAACCGACTAAAGATTGGTTGGTGGATGACCTCGGCTCTAGAGTCGAATGTTGGCCTAAATGCGATTACGCAATTTACTGCCGAATTTGCCAATCCACTTCCACAAGGTTTGGGTACAGGGCAACTTTATGATAACAATATCCCCTCGCCCTTGGTTATCGAAAAAGGATACATGACCTATCAAGCCAATCAGCCTTGGGATTTATCGATTCTGAACTTTTTGGTGTAAAGCAATCCGTGATTTTTTTTAAATTATGCTTTAAGGTTGCTGGTCATTTGTTATTTTTGTGAAATTTCTTTTATCTCAAGTACCTTAAAACTTGTGGTAATCAACCGAACCTCGTTTCGGAATATATAAAACACGAAACATTCCCAACAATGGATTTGCAAAAATTAGACGAAGCTTTACTAGCCCTATTCGAGAAAAGAGTTGAATTGAGTCAAATGGGCTATGACCACGCTGACTATGACGATGTTGAAGAAGCACTTCACGACTTGGAAGATGACTTCAACGACGAATATGGCGACTATTTAGAAGGAATTTTGAAAGAAGTACACGATGAATATTGCCCAGAGTCTGACGTATTATTGCCAACTGCCTATCTAGCGAAGAAATTCGTTGTGACTGCCGATGGTGCCATCGAAATCGGTAGAGATGCAGGCGTGGAGGTGGAATTTGTAGATGATCCTGCTGCAAACGCTCGTTTGGTTTTATTACCAAGCCCTACTCGTATCGTATTTATCGTAGGAAAACAAAAGAAAATCGTTTGGAAAGCTGAATAGTCACTTGAGGTTACCGAGTTCATGACGTTGAATTTTCAAATTTACTTAATCCTCATTGCCTTGCGTAACTTCAAATTCACTGGCATCTTGATTGCCACTATTTTACTTACAACTGCATTTATGGTAGAAGATTTCAAAGCATTGCAATTGAAATATGACCGAGTACAAACCGCTTATGACCAAAAATCAGAAGCGGTTTTTGCTTTATTAGCCTCTAAGCATTTACAACCTAGCCAACTGGAGTTGTATTTTAGAGCCATAAAGAACGAAAAAACTTTAGAGATTTGGGCTAAAAACCGCACAGACGAAACTTTCCAGCACGTCAAAGATTATGTTTTTGCAGGCTACTGCGGATCCTTAGGACCCAAAAGAAAAGAAGGAGATATGCAGATTCCCGAGGGGTTTTATCATATCAATCGTTTTAATCCTATGAGTAGTTTCTACCTCTCCTTAGGACTAAATTATCCGAATGAATCTGACCGAATTTTGGGTCATAAATCAAAACCTGGCTCAGATATATTTATTCATGGTACTAACATAACCTCGGGCTGTATTCCAATTACAGACGAAAAAATAAAAGAAGTTTATATCCTAGCGATTGAAGCGAAAAATGCAGGTCAAGAAAAAATCCCCGTTGATATTTTCCCAGCAAGGTTAGATGAAAAATCTTTTGAGGAATTAAAAGCTTACAGTAAAAGTCCAGAATATATCGAATATTGGCGTCCTTGGCTTGGTAATAAAGTTATCAATAGCGATGCCATGAATCTATTTTGGGCACAATTGAAACCTCGCTACCAATATTTCGAAACACACAGACAACTGAAATCATTTAAGGTAAATGAAAAGGGGAAATATGTATATTAATGATTGGAAAATTTGGGGATTTGAAGATTTGAAAATTTGAAAATTTGGAAATTTGGGGATTTGGAAATTTGAAGATTTGGAAATTTGGAAATTTGAAGATTTGAAAATTTGCGGATTTGGAAATTTGAAAATTTGGGAATTTGAAGATTTTGGGATTTAGCAAACACATATCCATCGTTAATAATCAACAGTTTAACACTCTTTGCCTTGTGCCTAAAACCATTCCTATCTAACATAATAGCATCACAAGTTAGTTTTATCATATCATAATAGGCTATCTTTCAAATTTGAAGATTTGAATATAAATTATTTTCAAATCTTCAAATCTTCAAATCAAAGAATCCCCACATCTTCAAATTTTCAAATTACAAAATCCCCATATTTTCAAATTTTCAAATTTTCAAATTTTCAAATCAAAGAATCCCCACATCTTCAAATTTTCAAATCTTCAAATTACAAAATCCCACATTTTCAAATCACCCTACACCCACTCAATTCCTTTTTTTAATAGAGAAAGCGTGCGTTCTTCTTCAGAACCCTCTTCTGCTTGATAGTTGTAGACCCACTGAGCCATTGGTGGCATACTCATCAAAATAGATTCTGTTCGGCCGTTGGTTTCCAAGCCAAACTTTGTTCCACGGTCATGTACTAAGTTGAATTCGACGTATCGACCACGACGTAAGGCTTGAAATTCTCGTTCTCTTTCAGTAAAAGGAATATCCTTATTCTTATGCATAAAATAAGTATAGATTGGTGCAAAAGCCTCCCCTACTGATTTTACAAATTCGAATAATTGGTTTTTATCACGAGTCTCATCAATTTTCTGATAATCAAAGAAAATACCTCCAACCCCACGAGTTTCATTACGATGTGTATTGAAGAAATAATCATCTGCCCAAACTTTAAATTTTGGATAATAATCAAGGTTATACTTATCGCAAACATCCTTTAATTGTTGATGAAACCAACGTGCATCCTCATCAACGATATAATGTGGGGTAAGGTCGATACCTCCTCCAAACCAGAATACGCCATTACTCATTTCGAAATAACGCACATTCATGTGAATTATAGGTACCATTGGGCTCTGCGGATGGATTACAATAGAGACACCAGTAGCAAAAAAGTCTACTTTTTCCTTCAGCCCCATCGAAGCCAACATTTTCTCATGTAAATCACCCCATACTGCCGAGAACATAACGCCACCTTTTTCGATAACATTTCCGTTTTGAATCACTCGACTACGACCTCCGCCTCCAGCTTCACGAACCCATAAGTCCTCCTGAAATTTAGCAGAACCGTCTGCTTGTTCCAAAGCTGTACAAATTTGGTCTTGCAAACCTTCGAAGTATAGTTTTATTTCCTCTTTAGTAATCATTTCTTTATTGTTTTTACAAAGGTAATAGGCACAGAGTATTATTTAGCTTTAAACCAAAATTTACCCTGTGCCTATATAATCTTTGTTTTATAGGTTGTGCTTTAAATAAAGCACAGACAATTTTCTTTTTTCAAAATACTGGTAAGTCTTGCTAGTTGGTAGAGTCTGGTTTTATCTCTACGGCTGCCCCATTGCCACCACCTAAAGAATCAGTTGAAACGGCAGTACTATCATTAGCTGCACGGCTTTCGCCCCACCAGTTTCCTGTACAATTAAACTGTTTCGAAAATTTCTTTTGATCTAACTTTTCAAAAGGTACAGGATGATATTGTTTCAAATCAGGGTCTGCTTTGACTTTCAGCATAAACCTACGATATAAAGGCATCGCAGTTTTGGAGCCTTCCCCGTAGGCACCCGTTCGGAAGTGTATGGATCGGTCGTCACCTCCTACCCAAACACCTGTTACAAGGTTAGTTGTCATTCCCATAAACCAACCATCCGAATGGTTAGAAGTAGTACCCGTTTTACCTGCAAATGCTGGAGCATAGCGATTTTTTTCTGGTAATAACTTCGCTCCATCGCCCCATAACAAGCTACTACCCGTACCACCTTCATAGATTGTTCCTTGTAGCATATTGAGTAATAGCTGAGCTGATTCCTTTTTAATTACACGCTTAATTTGAGGATCAAACTGTTGAATTACATTACCATTTTGATCTTGAATTTCGGAAACTAATAAAGGTTCAGCATGAATACCTTCATTTACGAAGGCTGAATATGCACCCACCATTTCATATAATGATACATCAAAAGAACCTAAACCAATGGAGGCAACTGGGCGCAATGGACTCTCGATACCCATTTGTTTGGCATAATACATTACGGTATCAGCGCCAACCTCATCGGTAAGTCTTGCTGTAATAGAGTTAATAGATTTTGCCAACGCACGTTTGATTGGCATAGTTTGGTAACTAAAACGACCATCAGCGTTGTTTGGTCGCCACAGTTTTATTTCTCCTTTTTCCTCTACTTCAATTTCGAAAGGTTCGTCTTTCATTGTATAACAAGGCGAAAGGTCTTTTGGACCATCAATTGCCGCAGTATAAACAAAAGGTTTGAAAGTAGAACCAGGCTGACGCTTCCCTTGTTTGACGTGGTCGTATTTGAAATATTTGAAATCCAAACCTCCTACCCAAGCTTTGATATGTCCAGTGAAGGGGTCCATGGTCATCATCCCGGCCTGTAAGAATTTTTTGTAATACTGAATCGAGTCGTAAGGTGTCATTTCCATTTGCTCTTCGCCACCCGTATTACGAGAATATACCCACATTTTGCGTTTTACCTTCTTCATGTAGTACCAAACAGAATCTTGATTGGTCGGAAAACGCTTTACTAAAGACTTATAAAATTCGGTACGTTTGGCAACTGTATCTATAAACCCAGGAATCTCGGTTCCTTTTTCATCAACCCATGGATTTTTACCAGACCAGTGGCCATCGAAGGTTTTTTGGATATTACGCATGCCTTCAGATACGGCGTCCTCAGCGTAAGTTTGTAGTCGAGAGTCAATGGTAGTGATAATTTTCAAGCCATCACGATACAAGTCTAATTCAATTTCATTTTTTGCTGCCCATTCATTTAAGTATTTCGCAACGGCCACTTTAAAATAGTTACCAGTACCATCGTAAGGAGACTCTTCATGCTCTTTTAGAACAATCGGCAATGTTGCTAAAGAGTCATACTGAGCTTGCTTCAAAAAGCCATATTTTACCATTTGAGACAATACCACATTTCTTCTTTTCCAAGATTTGTTTTCATCCAAAGGTTTATTTCTGTATCTGATCGGATTGTACGTAGTAGTAGCTTTTTGCATACCAATCAAAACGGCAGCCTCTTGAACATTCAAACTATCGGGAGAAGTATTAAAATATCGCTTAGACGCAACCTTTATCCCATAAGAATTACTCCCAAAATCAACGGTGTTTAAGTACCACAAAATGATTTCATCTTTGGTGTAATATCGTTCCAGTTTGATAGCCGTTAGCCATTCTTTAGTTTTGATAACGAGTGTTTTTACCCCAGGAATAACCCCAAGTAAACCTTTTTTGGCTATGCCCTCTTTTTTTCGAGTCTTAAAAAGGTTTTTGGCCAACTGCTGTGTAATGGTACTACCACCACCTCGCTCGCCACCTTTCAAAATCCCAACAGCCACACCAAACATCGCGCGATAATCAATACCCGAATGCTCATAAAAACGAGCATCTTCAGTGGCAATTAGCGCTTTTACCAAGTAAGGAGAAAGTTCTTGAAAGTTTTTGACAGGAGTTCTATTTTCTTGGAAAAACTTGCCTAACAATACCCCATCGGAAGAATAGATTTCTGAAGATTGAGACAATTTGGGGTTCTGCAACTCTCCTACTGAAGGCATCTCACCAGTAAGCCATAAGAAGTTGTTTTCTATGGTAAAAATAAAAAAAACGCCTGCAAATACCGTCCAAGCAAAAGCCTTCCATAGTTTACGAACCTGAAGATAGTATTGTGCCTCTTTATCTACTCCTAACTTGTCGAGTAGTTCATCTTTCTTTTCATTGAATAGACCTTGAAAAGAGTCAAATTGTTGATAGAAAGCAGTGAGTTTCTGTTTTCCAAGGGCTTTTTCTAATAAAAGGTTTGGTAGAAACCAAATCAGTCGAAAAAGTTTAACTCCAAGATTTTTAAGGAATTGACCTATTTTATTTATCATATACTTTTCTGTCTGGAAAAAACGAATGACAAGTTACAATAAAAGTAGTAATACTTCCAAGTCTATAGATGGCATTGAGGGCATAATTTAAGCTCCTTTTAAGCTCATTCAACAAGATTATATTCTTTGAGCAAAAATCCGCATTACCACCATCAGAAACAATCCTGAATAATTCTGCTTAAGATGGCAATAAACAAAGGAAATGATTGGGGAGAATCTTTAAAAAAGGCATGAGCCCTATCAAAATCCTTAGTTAAAATCTCTATATTCAAAAAAAAAGTGATTTTTTTTTGAACCTTATCTACCTGAAAATCAAAGACAGGAGGTTCTGCTCACTATTTTATTTTGTTTTTTTTGTAAAACGAATTTGGAGACAAAGTAAAAAAGTACTAATTTTGCATCATCAAAACACAGAGAGCTGGCAGAGTGGTCGATTGCGGCAGTCTTGAAAACTGTTGACTGTAACAGGTCCGGGGGTTCGAATCCCTCGCTCTCTACCAAAAAAAAGCCCACCATTACGGTGGGCTTTTTCTATTTCTATCGCTTCGCCTTTTTTACAGAAGTGTAAACTTTTGAATCCAAGTCTTTACTGTATAATAACATCACTTGGTTCATCGTTCGGTTGCCATTGGATGTCCAAAAAGTAACACTTCTATCTGCCATATACTTTATAGTACTATCTGAATATGGCGTAACTACCCGAATAAACCTATCTCCATAATTTCGATACACTTTATCTCCTTGTGAATAACCCCAAAGTCCTTCCTTCGATATTTCTTTACGACTTCCATCTCGCATCACCAATGTGATATGTTTATTAAAGATGATCCCATTTTTGATTGTCTTCAACGACGCTAAAGTATCACCTTGTTGCGTTTTGAATTGCGCACTGCTATAATATAGGACATACGGCTGAACCTCACGCTGACAAGCGCTAAATACAAGTCCTACGAGCACGATAGATAAGTAAGCAAGTATTTTCATTTGTTTCTATATTTAGGTTGACACGCTAATTTTTTAAAGGACGAAACAGCGCTCGTCTTCATCACTAATTTATCACATTTTAAATAAAATACAATTAAAACTTCCAATTATTATAATTTGCACTCTTCATTTAAAGGAGATATGTATTTTTCTTTCGAAAAAATAAAAAATAGTTGCAAAATAATACCGAACGGTATATTTTTACTTCATAATTATTTATTCAGTATTTGCTTAGTCATGGGGAAAGCCGAACGTACCAAACAGTTTATCATAGAGAAAACCGCAACTCTTTTCAATACCAAAGGAATTGCGGCTACTTCTTTGCAGGATATGACGGAGGCTACAGGGCTGACTAAAGGAAGTATTTATGGCAACTTCAAAAATAAAGATGAAGTAGCGCTTGAAGTGTTTCGCTATAATTTCAAAAAGGTTACCAACCTTGTAGCAGAAGAAATGGCACGAGAATCAACCTTTAGAGGCAAGATTCTTTGTTATCCACGAATCTATACTTTATTTGATGACCCTAGGTTTCCTGTCGGCGGTTGTGTGATTCTGAATACCGCTATCGAGGTAGACGACACACTACCATTTATGTGTGAAGAGGTTAGCAAAGCCATTAATTCTTGGAAAAATACCCTAATATTTTTAATCAATGAAGGTATAAAAGCAGGAGAATTTCGTTCAGAAAACAACGCAGAAGATTTAGCATTGCAAATTATAGCTACCATTGAAGGAGCTGTTATGCTTACCAAAGTCAGTGGTAAATTAGACTATATGCAAAGTCTTATGAAGACTGTTGAAAATTTAATAAACTCGTTATAATTTTTTTTACACAAAAATATACCGAACGGTACATTTTTGTAAAGTATTCAAAGGAAGCACAATATGAAGTAGATGTTGGATTAACCGATTCTTTATTTCAACTTTATCTTCAATCACCAGAACAGGCATTTACTGCCTTAAATTCAGCATTATGAAACGCGTAGTAATCACAGGACTCGGTGTTATTTCTCCTTTGGGAAATGATGTTGCTAGTTTTTGGGAAAATAGTCTCAAAGGTATTTCGGGCATTGGCCACATTACCAAATTTGATGCAAGCAAATTTAAAACTCAGATAGCAGGTGAAGTTAAAAACTTTAATCCGCTCGATTATTTTGAGAAAAAAGAAATTCGTAAATACGATTTGTTTACTCAATATGCCGTGGCAGCGAGTGAACAGGCAATTCAACAATCGCAATTGCAATTTGCCACAATGACTGAAGCCCAAAGAGCCGAAATTGGTGTAATCTGGGCGACTGGTCAAGGTGGTATGCAAACATTTGAGGATCAATTACAGGAATTCTTTACTGGCGATGGCACGCCGAGATTCAATCCATATTTTGTTCCAAAAATGATTGTAGATATTGCTGCTGGCGTTATTTCAATCAGAAATGGTTTGTTAGGACCCAATTACTGTACAGTTTCTGCTTGTGCATCTTCCAATACTGCCATAATCAATGCACTTGATAATATCAGACTGGGGCGTGCCAAAGTAATGATTGTTGGTGGCTCTGAAGCAGCTATTACGCCTGGTACGATCGGTGGCTTTGGAGCAGCTCAAGCCCTATCTAAAAACAATGTAAGTTCTGCTTCGCAACCTTTTGATGTCAATCGTACAGGATTTGTGGCGGCTGAAGGCGCAGGCGCTTTAATCTTGGAAGATTATGAATATGCTGTGCAAAGAGGAGCAACAATCTTGGCGGAAATTGCTGGAGGTGGTATGGCCGCTGACGCCTATCACCTGACTGGCACATCTCCCGATGGCTTAGGCGCAAAATTAGGAATGCTCAATGCCTTAAAAGATGCAGGATTAAACCCCGAAGATATTGACTACATCAATGCACACGCCACCTCAACAGGTGTAGGCGATTTGAGTGAAATAAAAGCAATTTCTGCCATTTTTGGCAACAGCAACACGGCTATTTCAGCTACAAAATCTATGACTGGGCACTTATTGGGTGCTGCTGGAGCTATTGAAAGTATTTACTGTGTATTGGCTGTTCAGCATGATACTATCCCTCCTACCATAAATGTTACGGACTTAGACCCAGAGATTCCACAACATGTTCAGATAGTTTTAGGAGAAAAATTAGAGAAGCCAATCAGATATGCTTTAAACAATTCATTTGGTTTTGGAGGACATACTGCTTCCTCTATTTTCAAAAAATTTGAGGCATAATAAGCGTTACTAGCGAGTTTTTAAGTTCTCGCTAGTGACTATTCCAAAAATATTTTCATTTTTTTTCAGGATTTACCTCTCCTCGTAATATTCTGATTACGAAAATACTACTAAAACTTTAAGTACTTTTTTAGGAAATATTTCAATTGAAGTTGTAAAAAAAGTTTGCATCGTATTGTGCAAAAGACTAATTTTGCATCATCAAAACACAGAGAGCTGGCAGAGTGGTCGATTGCGGCAGTCTTGAAAACTGTTGACTGTAACAGGTCCGGGGGTTCGAATCCCTCGCTCTCTACCAACAAAAAGCCCACCATTACGGTGGGCTTTTTTTGTTTTTGACTCTTCCCGCCTTTATCGTACAGTTTTCTACTACTAATAGATAAAAACTCAAGGTTTTATTAGAATTTACCTCTACTATTGTATATTTTCAAATTTCTAACAGTGAGTTATATTCTATGCTCCTGCTATCTTTAAGTAGGAAAATGTTATTAGCTAATAGTATGTAGGTAATTTTAAAACACTCATAATCAAAAGATTATAGTTAAATTTCACCTCTATTATACTATTAATTTAATCTTTTATACTAAGTAGCAGGAAAGATTAAATCAATCGTATGTCAAAGGTAAAAGTTGAAGATAACTTTTTAATTATGAATATATTACAATAACTGATATACTGTTAACTAATAACCTCTCTTAACTTACCTATAGTAATATATCTCCCAATAAAATTTTCGCCTCAATTCTCTTAGATTTTTGTTTTACTATTTCTAAACTAATTTTTTCAAGATGAAAAACCAAAATGTAAATTTCCCGATGCTACTTATTGTCATTATTATTGCAACTGGTCTATACAAGGATTTTGACTTTGCTACCTCAACCTTTAAAAGACCTTATCTCGACATAGTGTATGGTATTTCCCTGACAGCGGGACTATACTTTTTGTTTAAAGGCAAGAAGGAAAATGAATAATAATGAGCTCCATTTTAATACATTTTTAAACCGACACTTATGAAACCTTTATACCTTACGGCGTCAAATTTTCAACCACTGGCATTTTATCAGTAAAATGTATCCTCAGCTTTGTAACATTTCTGTTTCGAGGCTAACTCTAATGTCAATCCCCCTTTTTGTTAAAACCTGCGTAGCCTATTACTCAGGAAAATAGGTATTTTCCAAAACTCAAATTGAAATACAATGCTTGAAGAAAATTGCAAAAACTGCAAAGAAATTATTACTGCTAACTTTTGCCCGAACTGTGGACAAAGAAGATATAAACGAATAAATCGACAATATGTGGTAGAGGAGATTCAAGATATTTTTGTGGATGTTAACAAAGGCTTTTTTTATTCGGTGTTAAAAATTCTTCGCAATCCTGGCAAAACCGCTCGTGAGTATATGGAAGGCAACCGAGTCGACCATTACAAACCTATCGCTCTTACTTTTGTGCTAGCTGGTATTTCAATTTTTATATCAGTAAGTTTATTGAATTTAAACGATATCATGAAAAAATATACCGAGCAGCAGCACATTAATTCAAAGCTCATGTCGGATATCTTTGCAGCTATTTCAAGTTATTATGCAATACTCATGATATTGCTCTTACCCGTTTTTGCTTTTATTACCCGAATTCCATTCAAAAAGCTGGGACATAATTATTATGAGCATATCGTTATGAACTCGTATGTAGTGTCTTATTACACCCTCGTAAGCATAATTGTCTTGTACCCAATACTCTTTCTTTTTAGACAAAGTCCAGAAAAATTGATGCTCGTTTCACAAAGTTCTTTTTTGATACTTCCCTTTATTTTAGTTTGGTTTTTCAAAGGTTTTTACAATCAGATTCCTCTCAAAAAGATTATTATCAAAATTCTTGCAGTGATGGCACTTACTTTGCTGGCATACATACTTGTTGTTATTGTGTCTACGGTCGCATTCATACTTTATGGATTATTTGTAGATAAAGCAGTACTAGAATACGCCAAACCAAAATAGACTACTATTGCTGAATAATGAGTTTTGAATGTAATTTTCTAATGATTGCCACTTTGTGTTCACGGTTAGTTAGGCTATATTTTGTAAGCAAAAAGCACAAATTATTTCTAATAAAATCATGACTATATTTTCAATAAATACCTAAACTTGTAAAACAAAAAACCTGATTCAACAAAATTGAATCAGGTTTTTTGTTAAAAATTAACTGATGCACCGCCATCTACAGGTAATACAACACCTGTAATATATCGCGCGGCCTCCGAAGCTAAAAACACCGCCGTATGCCCTATGTCGGCTGGTGTACCATAACTTGGCATGGCTATGCGATTAGTGATTTTTTCTTTTCTTGCTAAATCTGTATTGATGGCATTCAAAAACATAGGAGATTCTATCCAACCAGGGGCGATGGTATTTACTCGAATCAAATCCTTAGAATACTCCGTTACCAGATTTTGCATCAAACCTGTCAGCGCTGCCTTGGAGGTCCCGTAGGCAGAGACACGGTCTATACCAAAGAGTCCTGCCATTGAGCCAATAAACAAGATTACTCCTCTTTTACGTTGTGCCATATATTTGGCACATTCTCTGGTAAGTGAAAAAACGGATAACAAATTGGTCTGAATGATACTTTCAAATTCTTCATCGGTTGTTTCGTTTGAAAACTTTTTCAAGTGTATTCCTGCATTGTTAACCAAAATATCGATACCACCAAACTGAGTCTCTAAATCTTGAATAAATGCCGAAATTTCCTTTTTGTGAGTTACGTCGAAAATACGATATCGAGCATTTTCTCCTAGTTGCTTAAAAGCATCTTGTAAAACGTCTTCTCTTCGTCCTGTAATAATTACCTCGGCTCCAGCTTCGATGAGCGCTTTACTGATTCCTAATCCAATACCAGTACCTCCGCCTGTCACCAAAGCTCTTTTGCCTTTTAATGAAAAAATATTCATACCTAAAAAATCAGTTCTAAAGTATCATCGACAAAATTGAATCCCCAACCTGCTCCTTGATGTGGATAAGCAAAGCCATCTTTTACTGTCATCGGATTATCGATTAATGGGTCAATCCAATCAAAGGACTCTACGCCTACTCCATTTGGAATTGAACAAACCAAAGGCACATCGTAGTCTTTGTAATAATGTGGTAAAACAGGAATATGATGACTATTAGCCAATAAGGCAGACTCTCGCCAAGCTTCTACTCCACCAATTCTGAGAATATCGGGTTGCCAAATATCCAATGCATTTCGCTTCAATAATTCCACCAATGGTAAGGTATCATATTCACGCTCGCCCATCGCTAAAGATATGCCCGCTTGTTGTTTGAGTGCCTTATATCCTTCAAAATCCTGATGGTGAAGTGGTTCTTCAAACCAAAAGATATTCAAATCTTGCGCAGCTTTTGCTAGTTGTAATGCCGAAGGCAACTTCATACCCTGATTGGCATCCATCATGATATTTACCTGATTACCGACGGCTTCTCTCACTATTCTCAAACGCTCCAAATCTGTACGCCAATCAGGATTGCCCACTTTGATTTTTACTGCCTGAAAGCCTCTGGATACATAATCCGTCACTTCGGCAAGTAGTTCGTCAGTCGTATATGAAAGCCAGCCCCCACTGCCATAGATTGCACATTTATCACGATAAGTACCCAAAAGCTTGCCAACAGACTGATTCAAACATTTGCCCCAAGCATCCCACATGGCAATATTGACGGCGGCCTGAACCCAACGGTTGATACCTTGATTGCCAAAATATTCGTTGGCTTCGTCTAATTTCTGATAAACCTTTCCCGTTTCATAGGCTGCATAGCCTTTTACAAGTGGCAATAAATCTCTGAAAGCCCCTTGAATGGCATAAGGAGAATATTGAAATGAGAGCAGATAAGATTCGCCAACGATACCATTTTCGAGCTGTAAACGCAATACCAAAAACGAAATTTCGTGTAGCGTATGTGTCGCATCAGCAATTGGCTTTTTTAAGGGCGCCACTGCCTTGTATAATTTAAAATCTCTTATGTTAACAGAAGAACTCATGGTTTTTACTTTTTGATTTTTTACAAAAGTAAAAAGTGAAAATTGACAATAGGACACCATTTTTGGTTATTATATCGCCAATTATTTCCAAATTCTGTATTTTTGGAAAAGTATTATTCAAAACAAAAAGCCATGTCTCACAAAGTATTTATCCATCTTGAGTCTAATCGAGGGTATAGTCGTGATTTGTTGCGTGGTATTTATGACTACAACAATCAGATTAGTCATTGGGATATTATTTTTGAACCAGTTTATTTTCTAAAAAATAATCAGGCAACCAACCGAATCAGTCTAATTGAGTCGATAAAACCAGATGCCTGTATTTTAGAAAATAGCGAAGATGTTGCTTTAGTGGCCGACTTAGGTATTCCAATCATTCAGGTAACCTCTGTTAATCATGTGGAGGGTATTCCTTATGTGAAGGGCAATTATTTATCAGATGCTAAGTTGGCGAGTCAATATTTTACCAGAAAAGGATTCAAAAGTTTGGCTTTTTTAGGAATAGAAAACCTAGAATGGTCGGTACAAAGAATGTCCTTTTTTCAGGAAATGGCTGTTTCTTCGAAGGCACAGTTTAGCTCATTTTTACTCAAAGGGAATGAAGAAGATGTACTTTCTTACAATTTTGAAAATTTGATTACTTGGATAAAATCTCTCTCAAAACCCACAGGCGTTTTATGTTGTAATGACGATTTTGGACAAATACTTATCAATGCTTGTTCGATGGCACAAGTAAAAGTACCGCATGAAATAGCAGTTTTGGGCATAGACAACGATGAATTAATTTGTAATATTACCTATCCCAACCTCTCGAGCATTGCTCGCAATCATCAAAGTACAGCTTTCAACATTTGTTCGACGCTAAGTAATATGTTGCAAGGTAAAGCGCCAGAGCAACCCATTATTTTAACCGAAGCCCTAGAAGTCGTCGAACGAAGCTCCACGGAAACCATGGCTATTACTGACAAAGAAGTAAACAAGGCTATCCAATTTATTTCTGCCAATATTCATAAAGCTATTGAAGTACAAGACGTTGTACAAGTAAGTAATACTTCTGTAAAAGTATTAAATCAAAAATTCCAAAAAGCCATCGGGCATTCGATTTTCCAAGAAATACAAGTACGAAAACTCTCCCGATTCAAACAATTACTTTCCACCAATAAGAGTGTAAAAGAAATAGCCTTTGAATTGGGGTTCAACGACCATAGTCATATTAGTCGATGGTTTTCTCATTCAGAAGGCATAACACCTTTGGAGTGGCGAAAGAAAATGGGGGGATAAAAAAGAGGGAACAGGCAACAGGCACAGAGTGATTGAAAGTAAAATTTACTTTGTTTAAAAAGCTCGTAAAAGATTCTGAAAACACTATGTCACTTTATGCCTTGGTGTCTGTTCCCTATTTTTACCCTATTTTTCCCACGACATCATCATTTTCCCTCAAAAATCAAGTATCTTCGGGCTTGATTAAGCATCCTTTTTGCATTTAGCCCTCTTCATCGACTATGTGGATAGAAAAAGACCAAAAATTACAACGTACTTTTCAGTTTAAGGATTTTTCAGAAGCTTTTGGCTTTATGACCCGTGTGGCACTTTTGGCCGAACAACAGAATCATCATCCTTGGTGGTCGAATGTTTGGAATACGGTTACCATCGAACTTACTACGCACGATGCTGGCAATACCGTTACAGAGAAAGACCATGCCTTGGCTAAGGCAATTGATGCACTTTTATAAAGATTATTTTTGGACATTGAACTAATGAGTAAATTGTATTTAGTGCCAACTCCCATTGGCAATCTTGATGATATTACCCTTCGTGCCGTTAAAATACTGCAACAGGTAGATGGTATTTTGGCAGAGGATACTCGAAACTCTGGTATGCTTTTAAAACATTTGGGTATCTCTAAGCCCCTTTTTGCACACCATGCCCACAACGAGCATCATAGTGCTGCGGGTATCATCAAAATGTTGAAAGAAGGAAAAAACCTTGCTCTTGTTTCGGATGCAGGTACACCTGCCATTTCTGACCCAGGTTTTTTGTTGGTTCGGGAGTGTTTGAAACAAGGTTTGGAAATTGAATGCCTCCCAGGAGCAACAGCCTTTGTACCTGCACTTGTCAATTCGGGACTACCTTCTGACCGCTTTACTTTCGAAGGATTTTTACCGCATAAAAAAGGACGCCAAACTCGCTTGCAAAATCTTCAAAACGAAGAGCGTACGATGATTTTTTATGAATCACCTCATCGTTTAATCAAAACCCTTGAACAATTAGGAGAATATCTGGGTGCGGATAGACAAGCTTGTGTGTCGAGAGAGCTCACCAAAATGTTTGAAGAAAATATCAGAGGGAGCTTAGCTGAAGTATTGAAACATTATCAAGAAAATCCAAATACGATAAAAGGTGAAATAGTTCTTGTAATTGCAGGGAAAGAATAAATTTTCAGCGATTGTGAGATAAAATGTTTCTATTTTTGATGAAATATTGATAATTTACATAAACTATCGCCAAAACTAATAATAGTCTATTCCCCCTGAGTTGTATTATTAGAATCTAAATATCTGATTTTAGTACAATCCAAACGAATGCTTTTATAGCCATTGTAAAACCTCAACTACATGAAAAACCTCAACATTCTATCTAAAATTATTTTGTTATTTTGTTTTCTGGGTAGTTGTTTCTTTTCGGTCAACGCTCAGAAACTTTCAGAAAGTGCCAAAGTTAGTGTTATTACAATCGACCCGGGTAAGGAGTTGAATGATGTATTTGGTCACTCCCTCTTATGGATTTATGACCCTGCCAATGGCGTTGATCGTGCTTATAACTGGGGCGTTTACGATTTTAGTACTCCTAACTTTTACTGGAAATTTATCCAAGGAACCTTACCCTACAAAATGGAGTATCGTCCAATTGGAGATTATATGGCCTATTATCAGTACATGAAGCGAGGCATGACTGAGCAGGTACTAGATATGGCATTAGCTCAAAAACAGCGAATTTTTGAAGAACTCGACAAAACTTATAACGACCCAAGCAAACGTACCTATCAATATAAATTTTTTACAGATAACTGCGCCACTCGGGTACGTGAAGCAATTGTGGTAGCATGTACCGATAGTGTGCACTTCGCTAATTTGCAAACCATGAGCGACACTACCTTCAGACAATGGATGAATAAGTCACTCTATGCAGGCGATATGCGATGGCCTGCCGTTGCAATGAATATTGCACTGGGCTCAGATGCAGACGAGCGCACCACTCAGTACGAAGCCAATTATATCCCTGCAAATCTCAAAAGAAGCCTAGGCGCTGCTAAAAGAATGACTCGCCGAGTACTTCGCTACTTGGTTGACACAGAAGCACCTATGTATCCGATAACCAAAGAGGAAGTAAAACCTATGCCTTTTTTCCTCCAACCCGCTTTCTTTTTCCTAGTGGTTTTACTTTTTACTTGTTGGAAAACTTATGATCATTGGAAAAGACGACAAAAAGGATATAAATTTGATAAAATCCTATTCAGTATTGCTGGTTTTATTGGTTGGATTTTAGTATTTTTATGGTTCGGGACTAATCATGGAGTAACAGAGAATAACAAAAATATTTTATGGGCATTACCTTTTCATTTGCCTCTAATTTTTAGATTAAGAGAAAAGAATGGTGAGTCTTGGTATGTGTATTATTTTGTAGTAACGGGGGTAGCTTCTGCTCTTGCCTTGGTATTTGTAGCACCTTATATGATTGAATTAGTACTAATTGTGCTAACGCTTCTGGTAAGATCTATGTATCATGTAGGCTTCGAACGTGAACACCGCTTGACAATGAACAAATTCCGTAAGGTTATCAAAGGTCGTAAGATGCAGGTAATCAATTACGACAATGAAGAATAATTCAGTCTAGGTCAAGGACACATTTCCCAAAAACTATTTAAGTTTTAAGGGATTAAGGAAAAAATCCTTAATCCCTTTTTTTTTGAACGAATTGTGAGTTAAATTTTCGTTTAGCTAGATTTAAGTGCTAGGCTGTAAGCCGTAGGCATTAGGCAAAAGTCTTTATAATTTAATAAAATCTCTTTTTTTTCTTTAGCTTTCTGCTTTCAGCTATTGGCATTCGGCAAATACATATCCATCGTTGCTAAAAACAATTTAACAATCTGTGCCTTGTGCCTGCTGCCTTTTGCCTAAGCACATAACTTAAATCTTATTCTGCGCGAATACTTAATTGTATTTTCGAGATACACTTTTACCATAACTCTCTGATTATAAGCGCATATCCAATAACTGAAAAACAACTAAGCAATAACTTCTTTTACCAACTATGAAAAAAATCCTTTTCCTACTTTTTTGTGGGCTTACTAATTGGGCAATAGCCCAACAAAAATTCTATCAACTCGGTGATTTTAAACTTGAAAATGGACAGGTTATCAAAGACTGTAAAATCGGCTATCGAACATTTGGTAAACTTAATGCAAACAAATCCAACGCCGTATTAGTGCCTACTTGGTTTACAGGCAATAGCCAGCAAAAATCTTTTGTAGCGGCGCCCAACAGTTTTGTGGATAGTACCAAATATTTTGTCGTTATTGTCGATGCCCTTGGCAATGGAGTCTCTTCATCTCCTTCGAATAGCCTCTCTCAAAAAAACCAGCTTTTCCCCGTCTTTAGTATTCGAGATATGGTCGAGGCCAGTTACAAACTGAGTGCTGAACATTTAAAATTGGCTCATTTATACGCAGTTACAGGTATTTCGATGGGCGGTATGCAAAGCTTCCAATGGCTGGTGAGCCATCCTGATTATATGGACAAAGTGATACCCATTATTGGTTCACCACAACAAAGTAGCTATGATAAACTATTCTGGAATCTTCAATTAAACATCATTGAGCGAGGAAATTACAGCCAAGAAGCCATGGCATCGGTAAATGCACTGCATCAAATACACCTATGGACGCCCTCATATCGTGCCCAAAATACCTCTTCAAATACTTATAAAGAGCTTATCGAAAAAGTTGAAAAAGAGGCAAGCACGCTCAATGCTTACGATTGGGCCTCGCAGCTAAGAGCTATGCTACAGCAGGATATTTATCAGGGAAAAGCACCTCAAGAAATAGCCACCTTAGTAAAGGCCAAGGTAATGATATTAGTAGCCCCCGAAGACCAAATGGTTAACCCTTTGGCGGCTATACAGCTTTCAAAAATACTCAAGTGCCCGTTGGTTTTGTTAGAGGGCAATTGTGGACACATGGCAACCTCCTGTCAATCAGAGCAAATGGTAGCGCATATCAAGGGTTTTCTGGATAAGTAATTGGTAAACTAACCAGACAAACCCACAACAATTATTACTAAGAATAGCTTAAATTCAGGATGAAAAAGCTATTCTTTTTTTTTGATAAATTTTAATAAAAAGCTGAAAAGCATTGATTCATTCTATCAGGATTAAGCTTTATCAAAAACACAACCCAATTTTCAACATGAATTTGAATATAACTTCACAAAAAACAAGAACTTATGATGCCATCGTTGTTGGCTCAGGAATAAGTGGTGGTTGGGCTGCCAAAGAACTTTGTGAGGCGGGTCTCAAAACCCTTGTACTTGAGCGAGGACGAGACGTAAAGCACGTCGAAGATTACCCAACTGCCATGTACAATCCTTGGGATATGCCACATCATGGTAGAATTCCATTAGCAGAACAAGAAAAAGACCCTATCGTGAAGCGTTGCTATGCGTATGATGAAGCTACTTCACACTTTTTTGTCAAAGACCACGAACATCCCTACGTTCAAGAAAAACCCTTCGATTGGATTCGGGGCTATCAAGTCGGTGGAAAATCTTTGATTTGGGCTCGTCAAACTCAGCGTTGGAGTGATTTTGAGTTTGAGGCACCAGCTCGAGATGGTTTTGCCGTTGATTGGCCTATTCGATACAAAGATTTAGCTCCTTGGTACACTAAGGTAGAAAAATTTGTGGGAATTAGTGGTAATAAGGATGGCATTGACAGCCTTCCAGATGGGGAGTTCTTAGCTCCTTGGGAGCTCAATTGTCTCGAAAAACATATCCAACAACGTGTAAAACAAAACTATACAGACCGTCAGGTAATCATTGGTCGGTGTGCTCACTTGACCCAACCCAAGGAAATCCACCTTAAACAAGGAAGAGGTCAATGCCAAGCTCGTCATTTATGTTATCGAGGTTGCCCTTTTGGTGCTTACTTTAGCAGTAACTCCTCTACCCTACCTTGGGCAGCCCGCACCGGGAATCTCACCTTAAGACCCCACTCGGTAGTTCATTCAATTATTTTTGATGAAAAAAAACAAAAAGCTTCGGGTGTGAGGGTCATCGATACCCAAACTAAAGAGATGACAGAGTTTTACGCTAAAATAATCTTTGTCAATGCTGCTTGTTTAAATACCAATTTGATACTCCTCAATTCAACCTCGAATCGCTTCCCGAATGGACTTGGCAACGATAGCGGTTTGCTTGGGAAATATGTTGCCTTCCACAATTATCGTGGTGCTGGAGGCGGCAAGTATGAAGGTTTTGAGAAAGAATATTACTTAGGGCGCCGACCAACTACAGCGTTTATGCCATCTTTCAGAAACTTGCGTAAACAAGAAACGGATTTTCTTAGAGGCTATATGGTTGCTTTTTCGGCCTACCGAACGGGCTGGAACCGTAATATACAGAGCGATGCATTTGGTTCTGACTTTAAACGAGAATCTACTGAAGTTGGCCCTTGGGGGGTGTTTATTATGATGCAAGGTGAAACAGTACCACAGGAGCAAAATCATGTTAGACTTTCTCAAGAACATAAAGACGCTTGGGGAGTTCCTCAATTAATTACCTCTATTGGATACAACGAGCCCAACGATACCAAAATGGTGCAAGATTTTCATATTCAAGCTAGCGAAATATTAGAAAAATCAGGGATAAAGGATATTTTTATGTACGATACCAAACAATCCCCTGGGCTCGATATTCATGAGATGGGTGGCGTTCGTATGGGCAAAGACCCCAAAACTTCAATGCTCAATGCTCATAATCAGCTACATAATTGCAAAAATGTATTTGTAACAGACGGTGCAGCAATGACTTCGGTTGGTAATCAAAACCCTTCGTTGACATTCATGGCACTTACCGCAAGAGCAGTTAATTATGCGGTAAATGAATTGAAGAAGAAAAATTTGTAAAATTCTCTAAAAAACATCCAACTAATAAACTAAGATAAAACCATCCAAAAACATGTTAGATTTAGGAATTGTAAGTGCCATTTTAGCGGATAATACCTTCGAGCAAGCGGTAGATTTTGTGGCAGCCAACGGCTTTAAATGTATTGAAATTATGTGTTGGCCCGCAGGAAATGCCGATGCCCGTCGTTATGCGGGGGTTACACATATCGATGTAGAATCTTTGACTGCCGAAAAAGTTGACTATATCAAACAATATGTAGCCTCCAAAGGAATCTATATCTCTGGTTTAGGGTATTATCCAAATCCATTAGATGCCAACGAAACGCAAGCTAAGTTTTTTCAAGACCATATCAAGAAAATCATCCTGACGGCAGCACAATTGGGAGTGCCTGTAGTGAATACTTTTATCGGAAGAGATATTTCGAAAAATGTTGCCTACAACCTCGACAAATACAAAGAAGTTTGGCCAGAGATTGTCAAACTAGCAGAAGATAACGGCGTAAAAATAGGGATTGAAAACTGTCCAATGTTTTTTACAGACGACGAATGGCCAGGGGGCAAAAACCTAGCTACCACTCCAGCTATTTGGGACAAAATGTTTACGATTATCCCTTCAGCAACACTGGGGCTAAACTATGACCCTTCGCACTTATTATGGCAACAAATGGACTACTGTCGTCCTATTTATGACTACACGGAACGTTTGCACCATATTCACCTAAAAGATGCTAAAGTATATAAAGAAAAACTAGACAGAGTTGGTATTATGGCTAATCCTTTGGAGTATCATTCGCCAAAACTCCCAGGGCTTGGAGATATAAACTGGTCAAAATTTATATCTGCACTCAATGATGTTAGATACCGAGGACCTATTGTAATCGAGGTAGAAGACAAAGCTTACGAAGGCTCAAGTGCTGATATCGAAAAGGCTATTCTGACCGCAAGAAACTATTTAAAGCAGTTTTTGCCATATTAAGTTATCGTGCGACTTGAGTGCTGTAGGCTGTAGGTCTTAGGCAAGCACAACTCTTTGCCTTGTGACTACTGCCTTATGCCTAAAACATAAACATAACTCTAATTTTGCAGAATGCTTCGTACTTAAAACAGTACTTTTAACTAAAAATCCCCATCAAACAAATAAAATTAGTCTGGTGGGGATTTTTAAAGACGATAATGAATTTATGATTAAAAAACCACGAACTCACTAAAAATTAGCTTGCTGGAATCATTTTCACCGTTGCATCAGTTGAGGGAATTCCTAACTGAGGAATCGATGCAGTTCCTGTAAAATCAAAGTTTGCATCCTCTAAGCGGGTAACGGTAATTGTACCAAAAGTAATCCCCGCAAAGTTAATACCTGATATTTCTATTTGAGTTTCATTATTTACAAACTTCCAAGTACCACTAGTAGAAGTATTGCCATTGTTATCTACCCCACGAATTGTCCCATTGGCAAGGAATTCTAATCTAACTTTAGATAAATCATATCCGTTATTTGCTAAATCTCTTTTGTAGACTACTACCAAACCACCAGTAGAAGAAACTTCTGATACCATCCATACTTTGGCAGTCAATTTTTCTGTATTCGTTTTCGTAGAAACGTTATTTTTCTTACAGCTAGATGAAACTACTAATAACAATCCTACAAGGACAAGGGCTAAATGCTTCATAAAAAATTATTTGAGTTGATACTTTCTTGTTAACGGCAATCGAACAGTTTTAGTACAAATATAAGTAAATTAAGATAACTTCTTTTTTTCAACATGTCCTTTTTTTTTAAAAAAAGTAATTATAACTTTTTGACAAACAACAAATTACCCTAAAACACAAGCCAAACAATTTTGTTCCAATATTTATTAAACGATAGGATTTTGTAATGAAAAATGCTTTAACAGGCGCTTTTATGCTCCTGAGAAAGGTTGGATTTTTGACTGACTCTTCTCATAGCCCATCTATTAATTTCGATACAACTTTGCTACAGAAGATTAATAAATAATGAAAGAAAAACTTCTCAAATCTTCCCAATATTGAATTGACTATACCCAAATTATTGGCGGTATATTCAGCATAATTAATTGATGTACCCAAAACCATAACCAACCATGAGTAACAAAAAACATATTACCGAGTTACATTCAGAAATCAATGAGTGGAAGAGTAAAGTAAATTTTGTAAAAGATGAACTTAAAACTTTCCAAGATCAGCTGGCCAATGTTTCATCTCAAAATACAGCTCAAGAAGTCAAAATGAAAGTTGGGCATTTTGAAAGTGTTTTCATAAGACAAGATGAGGTAAACGACGAATTATCTCACGAACTACAAATTACTGATAATGATTTAGGAGAAAAAGTAAAGGGCAATCCAGCAGGCGATAGAGTTATTTTTGAAGATTTAGTTGAATTAAGGGATAAGATTGAAGTTTTTGAAAAAATCTGGACCGAAAACAAAACTGAATTCAGAAGATTCTTGTCAGAAAGTTTGTGATTACTTTAGGCTGAGCTTTAATTGTCAAAAGCTTCAATTTTGTCAAAAGCGCAATTTTATTTTACCAAACAAGCACAAAAAGAAAGTCACTCCTAATTTAGGAGTGACTTTGCTGTATAAACCTCTTTAAACTTCTCAATCAAAAAGTCTTTGGCCGTGACCTAGTCTTTGCGCTTTTTGAGATAAATCTCATATTGCTCAGGTGTCAAAACGGCTTTAAAATCATTATCTTTATCTACCTTCATTTTCTGCATCTGCTCACGAAGTTTAATCCGTGTTTCTTCTGAAGGAGGAGTTGTTCCATTGTTAGTAGCCTTCTTTATCGCCTCATACATGTCCAATCGCTGGAAAGCATATTTGATGTTGATATCTTCGACTTTCATTTGTTGATCCTCGTTCAAACTCAATTTCTTGGTCATCCAACGAGTTTCTTCCTCTGCAATTTTCTCGGGGTCGGGCGTATTATCTCTTTTACGATCATCGCCTTGCCCAGCTTGCGGGATACCGCTGCCGAACCTACGGCCTCCAAAGCCTCCGCCGTATCCACCACCATAGCCCCCACCGTATTGGGCGTCGGCATCATTTGTTGAGCATATAAACAAGCCCGCTCCTATCAAAAGCGTAGCGAGTAATTTTTTTGTAACGGACATTGATTTTGTTCTTGTGATTTATTGCAATAGAATCAGTAACAAAAATATGTATATACAGTGAACTTTCATATTGTATGCGACAAAATCGCATAAAAAAAAGACTAAAAGCCTCTTTTTGCAGTTTCTTCTTTTGTTTTTCTATTTTAAAACAAAAAAGCCATCTGCTTTCACAGATGGCTTACTATTATCTTTACTTAGAATTTCACATTCAAACTAGCTTGGAAAGTAGTACCAAGCTGATTAAACTGCGAACCATCGTAAGTAACATTTGAATAACGACCATTGAAGGTAATCAAGTTAAATTGCTCGAAATACTTTTGAGAAGGTACGTTATTGCTAGCATCGTAGCGCGTTTTAACACCTGTTTTTAGGTCGATAAAGTCCCATTTAGGCATTACATTCAAGATATTGTTTACGTTGAAATTGAAAGTAATATCTTTTGAAAGTGGCAACGAGATAGCTAAATCTGTCAAAACAGCAGGCACAAATTCTGTATCAGTGTTTGCGTCCAAACCATTTTGATGGAAACGAGTTGGACCGAACAAAGTATTGTTCAAGTTAACGTTGATACCTTTTACCGTGTAATCCAAACCTAAAATTGTTTTATATTTTGGTCTAGATTGGAACAATAATGCATCTTGAGTTCTATCAAATACAGACTTACCTGCATCTGCAATCAATTTCGTGTTTGTGATAGAAGTATACTTATTTTCGAATGTATAGTTACCAGCCAAGTTTACAGCTAATTTACCAGAACCCAATTCGAGGTTGCGTAAAGACACTACATAGTCCAAACCAGAAGTAACAGTATTCAAAGCATTTGAGAAGAAACTAACCGCAACAATACCATTTTTCACCAAAATCTGGTCTAAAGCTGTATTTCCACTAGCTGTTCCTGCAATCTCCGAACCTAACACAATACGGTCTTTTACTACGATATTATAGTAGTCCAAAGTAACACTAAGGTTTTTGTTTGGCTTATAACCTAGGCCTAAAGTAAAGTTATTTGATTTTTCAGGCGTCAATTTTGGTACACCCAAAGCAAATGCTTGTGGAGACACGTTGTTTACGATACCTTTTGTTTGGATACCTTGTCCAGGCACAAAACTTGCCTGAGCTTGTTGCTGATAAATTTGGTGCAATAATGGCGCACGGAAACCTGTCGAGAATGAACCACGAAGGGTAATTTTATCATCATTGAATTTGTAGCGAGAGCTTATTTTGTATACGGTTGCATCCCCAAAATCGCTATAACGTTCCTGACGAACTGTACCATTTACCAAGAAATCTTTAGTGATATCATAGCTCAAATCCATATATCCACCAAAGTTAAAACGTGAAAATATACCAGCATTTCCTGGTTGAGTTCCTGGGAATGAATCAGCGCCAGAAAGATAGTAAGAGGCTGAATCACCTGCAAAAACTGTAAATTGTTCCATACGGAATTCAGAACCAAATGCAAAGCTTAATTTATCCGAAAGCTGTTTTGAAACATCAATGTTTCCAATATTGTTTGTAAATTGATATCCACCCGGTTTAAAATAAGTCGGTGAGTTTTTACCTAAATCTCTATTTCGAGTATTCGATACTGTGTACAATTGCTTGTTTCCACCTGTCGTAAAACTCAAATCTGTACTCCAACCATTATGTGTACTTTTCAAGCCGATAGTTGCATTGTAATCATTCAAATCACCTTGAAATGTTGGTGCATAACCCATATAAGGCTGTCCTGCTGGTGTCAATAAACCATCGTCGGTAGTTCTCCAATATGGCGTACGATAGTTAGCAAATGAATTTACTTTTTTATATACGTAAGCTCCGTTAAAATATAATTCTGCCTTATCTGTTAAAGGAAAACCTCCATTAATCAAAAACTTAGCAGCTGTGTTTTCAGGCTGGCCGTTGATATTACCTGCA
>NZ_JBMLSD010000309.1:0-5282 GCF_049240685.1 Flectobacillus sp. | reverse complement strand
ATTAATCAAAAACTTAGCAGCTGTGTTTTCAGGCTGGCCGTTGATATTACCTGCATCTGGTTTTTGAGCCAAAAAGCTTCTAACTGTCGCTAAAGGTGCATCAAAACCTAAGCTTGCATCAGCTTCAGCCTCTGCACTCACGATTCCTGGGCGGTTGGCTAAGGTAGTTCTATTAAATTCGATGGTATAATTAACATACCCTTTTTCACCAAAAGAAGCGCCATTATTTACGGCAAAACTTAGGCTATTTCCGTCTCCTTTGTGGGTCGTACCTAAGCTCAAGGTCGCAGAACCGTATTCAAATTTATCTTTCAAAATGATGTTCATTACCCCTGCAATCGCATCCGAACCATATTGGGCAGAAGCACCATCACGCAAGATTTCTACACGTTTGATAGCTTGTTGAGGAATTGCCGAAATATCAGCCCCACTTTCACCACGACCTGGCGATGTTTGGATGTACATCAAGGCAGAGGTATTTTTACGTTTACCATTAATCAAAATCAAGGTACGGCTTGGTCCCATGTTACGAATTTCGTAAGGGTCAAGCAAAGACGTGGCATCGTTTACAGGCGTATTTACAGTGTTGAAGGATGGCACACGATACTGTAATGCTTTATCAAATGATGTTTGTCCAGTGGTTTTCAATTCCTGTGCCGACAAAATATCAATTGGTAGAGGCGTGTCTGTAGAGGTACGCTGCGATGCACGGCTACCTACTACAACTACTTCTGCTAATTGATCTGTCGATGGTTCCAAACTTACATCTTCTGTAACATCCGAAGATGAAATCGTAATAGATTTAGTTACCGAGCCATAACCAACAAATGAGTATCTAACCTGTGCGCTTCCTTTTCCAAGCTTAAGTACGTATTCACCTCCAGAACTTGTAGTGGTTCCTATTGCTTTGCCCACAACTGATACGGTTACACCCTGCATTGGGGCATTGGTCTTGGCATCCTTTACGATACCTTTCACGCTGAACTGTGCCATTACGGCATTTGTCAACAGCATTACAAACAAAAGAGTAAAGAGTCTTTTTGTCATGTTATTTGTTAATTTAGTTAAGATTATAGTTATGAATGATTAATGATTTCTTTGAAAAATAGGGCAATTTCTTTTCCTTGTTGTTTCACAACTGGTTTGATTCCATTGAATAAACCCTCATGCTATTTCATCCTGAATTTTCTCAAAATCTCAGAGGATTTATTACAAAAGCCTGTTTACTGGACAAAATTTAAAGTCTCTAGTTCAGCACTTAGTCTAATGCGCATTTCTTCAAATGTTTGAAACTGTTAATTACAAAATTCAGAGAAATAGTAAATACACCAGAGTGACTCTTTTCGGTTTTGTCGAGCAATACGCTTAATTTATGCGGCACAAATGATTAGGTAAGAAGATACAATGAAAAATTAAACCAATAATATATCTGTAGTTTCATTCTAAAGATGAATACATTCCATTAACTGATATACTATTAACTTCTTTTTTCTTACCAACTTAGCTATCAATCTTCAGCAAACCACAACGTCATTTCTTGAGGATTTTCATCTTGGATATTGGTTGGGGTTCAGTATACAATACTTCACTGAAAAATTCCTGAAAACAGCAACCACCAAGTTTCGTCGCAAGAAACCGTCGGTAATAACAATTTAACTAGAAGATATAACTACCGCTATAAATTAAAAACAGTTTGATGGTCGGTAATGACTATCAATGACAAGGAGTCGAAAATAGGAATTCGACTTTTAGAGATAAGATTGGAGAAAGATTAAAATTGAGTTTAAATGGTCTAACTTCTTTGTACAGTTACTAAAATGTAACTTTTAAAAAATAGTAGCTTTGAGCTGGAGTATTCCAAGTATTTATACCCGATTGAAGCTTTTAGTGTTGATAGTAAACGATTTATCATATAATTTAGAAAAGGTTATATTAAAGTAAATATTAAGCGTCTATTAATATTCTTTTGCAATTACGTAAATTTTCAGAATATTAATCAAGTAAATAAGTAAAAAATTACTGCAAAAATTTCGCTGAATGCCTAAAACAACCAAATAATCTAAATTATTATCTGCTATGTCCAAATTAAAACTCAACAATTCGGCATTTTACAGTTTTTTATTTTACAATCATTGGTTTTTTATAAAAAAAACTTAATTTTATTTGGGTGATTCAATGACTCATAAAATAATTAAGCATTTATACTTAAAGGTTCTGTGAACTTTTAATCAAAAACAATTTTCCAACTTAATCCTAGAAACTTATGCTAAGTCGAGTTGCTAATTCTATTTATTGGATGAATCGCTACATTGAGCGTGCCGACAATTATGCCCGTTTTATTTCTGTTAACTTCAACTTGGCGCTTGACTTGCCTCCCAATGTTCCTGAGCAGTGGGAACCTTTAATCATTGCTACGGCCGACCATTTTATTTTTAAAGAACATTATGATGAGCCAACTCGCGAGAATATCCTTTATTTCATGACGTTTGATGTTCGTAACCCAAACTCTATTCTTTCATGTTTACTGAATGCTCGCGAAAATGCCCGTACCATCCGCGAGAGTATCTCCAAAGAAATGTGGGAGTATGTCAATCAGATTTATTGGACAGTAAAAAATGCTACACACGAGAGTAAATCTTGGGAACTGTCACAGTATCAAGGTTTTTTAGAAAATATCAAAACTGGTAGTCAGTTATTTTATGGTATCGTCGACTCTACTATTACTCGAGGTGAAGGCTGGCATTTTGGTCGCTTGGGTAGATTAATTGAACGTACCGACAAAACTACCCGCTTTTTGGATGTAAAATACTTTACCTTATTGCCAAGTATCGAGTCTATTGGTTCGCCGCTCGACTTGATGCTGTGGTCGGCAGTGCTTCGTTCGGTGAGTGCCTATAATATGTTCCGTCAGCAATACCCTGTTATGAACCCTACCAAAATCGTTGAGTTTTTGTTGTTGGATAAACGTTTTCCTCGCTCGGTAATGCATTGTTTACGTCAAGCAGAACTATCCTTGTATGAGATATCGGGAACTTCGGTAACAAATGGTTATTCGAATGAGGCCGAAAAAGCTATCAGCCGTCTCCGTTCTGAGGTAGAATTTACTGAGATTGAAGATATTTTTGAAAAAGGGCTTCACCAATATTTGGATGAATTTCAAACCAAAAATAATGGAGTAGGACGTGCCATTTTCGAAACCTATTTTGATTTAAAACCTGTAGTTAGCGAATAATACAACCGAGTATTAGTGCTTAGTCTCAAGTTTTTTTATCTTTGTGATGCTTTTGAGAATCTCCTTTTTTACTATTCCTCTATTAATCAACAAATTAATACATTCATTTTTTTGAAAAATGTATTATTTCTGATTTTGATTAAAACGATGGAATTAATCTTTGACTTTAAATTTCCATAATTTTAAAGCGCTGAAGCTTAAATCCGTAAGTATTTTTAACCTAGAGAGAGTTTAGACTTGGATAGTAAAATACATGGCTTTTCAAATCCCTTTGAGACATATTTAACCACAAAACGATTGCTACAAAAGGTGTATCAACGTTTTTCACTACAAATCAAATGACATACTGTTTAGGAATTAAAGTCCGAGGCGGACTCGTGGCAATTGCTGATACAAGAATTACAGCTGGGACAGAAATGTACTCAAACAAAAAAGTCTCATTGCATGAGGTTGGCAAACATTCATTGTTTATCATGACAGCGGGGCTTCGTTCGGTTCGCGACAAATCTATTACCTATTTTAATAGAATGACCGAAGACCAAGGGGTCACCTTCGACTATATGTTTGAAGCTGTGAATGCCTTTGGTGAAATCTTACGCAAGGTTGCTAAAGAAGACAAAGAAATGCTAAAGTCGGAAGGATATCACTTCAATCTTCATTCGATTATTGGGGGGCAAATGGCCAAGGATGATGAGCACAAACTGTTTTTGGTATTCCCAGAAGGTAACTGGATTGAAATCAATGAAGGACTTCGTTACCAAATTATTGGAAACTCTAATTATGGTAAGCCTCTATTGAATCGTGGACTCAACTATGAAACTTCATTGGAAGATGCTTTAAAGCTTGGCTTTTTGTCATTTGATGCCACACAGGTAAGTGCTACTGATGTTGATTATCCTATAGATGTAATCGTTTATCAAAAAAATAGCTTCCATTTAATCGAACACAGACTTGAAAAAGAAGAAATGGAAAGCATCAGTAAACAGTGGACCAATTTGTTGAAGGATTCGATGAATAACCTAAATGATGAATGGGTTCAAAGCATCATGGACAAATCTTTGATTTCACAAGAATCATAGAACCTTTTCAGCCGTTAAATGTTATAAAAGAGTAAAATACTAGAACTCATTTTTCTTGTATTTTACTCTTTTCTTGCTAAATATACCCACTAAACTAATCTCGATAAAACTCATCTAAGATACTTATGAAACTAGCGATTACCCACACTTTGTTGTATGATTATAGTAGTGATGTATGGCTTGAACCACACTATTTGTACCTCCACCCCAAGCAAGGTCCATATCTCAAAGTTGAGAAATATTCGCTTCAAATTTTACCCTCTCCTGATTTTATATCCAAAAATATCGACTCGGCAGATAATATTCAGCATATAGTATTTTTTAACAAAAGTACAAGACAACTGAGCATCAAGGCTGAGTCTGAAATAGAGGTAACAGAGTTTAATCCTTATTCATTCATTTATCATCCTTTCGAGTCTAGTCGTCTACCCATCAAATATGCCAACGATTTGAATGATTCTTTACAGTCTTATCTTAATCGGAAAGGTGTAACAACGCTTGTAGACCAAACAGCAAGGCAGTTGGCCGCAAGTGTCAATTGGGATACAAGTAGTTTTTTATCGGAACTTAACAAATTTATACATTCTTTTACCTACGAAATCCGAGAAGAAGGAGATGCGTATTCTCCAGAAAAAACCTTACTGGAGCGACGTGGTTCTTGCCGCGACTATTCTGTCTTATTTATGGCCATGTGCCGAGCCTTGGGTATAGCTTCCAAATTTGTGAGTGGATATTATTTTAGTGACCCAAATCAGCCCCAATATTTGCATGCTTGGGTGAATGTGTACTTACCAGGTGGTGGTTGGCGAGGCTATGACCCTACCCAAAACTGTTTGGTTTCGGGTCGACATATCCCTTTGGCTACCTCAGCAATGCCTGCGCTGGTATCTCCTATTCATGGCGCATTTAGAGGAAATGCACAATCTGTATTTCAAGCAACAGTATCAGTTAGAAAAATTTAATTTTTGAGC
>NZ_JBMLSD010000308.1:0-48300 GCF_049240685.1 Flectobacillus sp. | reverse complement strand
TTATTATACCGATTGCAGAAATACTGATTGGATTTTTTATGTAAATGATACTTGTCAACTAATACAGAAATAAAATGATAAAATGTGATAAATGTAATAAGCTAGTACCATACGTGAGCCGTACGGTTGCGATTGGTAAGACTAATAGAGTTTGGGCTTGCCAAAAATGTATCAAAAAGCATTATCCCAAAATGTATAAAGAAGATAAGGTAGTAGAAGAAATTGCAGAAATCATAAACTCAATAGACAAATGACAGCTCAAATTATTACAATGGAAGTCATTACAGCAAGGCTAAAAAATGATATCCACGAACACCAAAAAGGTGAAACAGTTAGGCTATTACCATTTTGCGGTAAGTTGATTTTGGAGGATGATTTAAGCAAGAAAAATAAAAGAATTGTACCATACCAACAAATAGATATTGTACAATAAAGATACCCCGTAGGATATCGTCGCAATGCTGAGGAGCAACGACGTAACGTAACGGGTGCGTAAGCGGGAGCAAGGAATGAAGTTCTGTACGTCGCACACTCAGAAGGAAAAATAAGGCGGCACTTTTCACTAAACTATTAAAACGATGGCAAAGGACATAAATTCAAAATCGGTACTCAAAGAAGATTATGAGTATTTGAAATCCCTTCATAACGCTGTTTGTGGTGCAATTGCAAAACATAATAATACGAGTGTTGAGCCAAACCAAGAACTACTAAAAAAGCAAGCACACGTAGAAAGAATCATGATGAGAATGAAAAATATCATTGAGTTTGGAGTGCATGACAAAGAGTTAATCCCACTGATAAAACCTATTGAATCCCCTACTCTATTCAGCTAACCAAAACAGGGAAATTCGGTTTCCGAACCCTCCCTAGATAAATATAGAAACATCTTTCAGAAACTGAGATTTTTTACCCACAAACCATATATGAATACCAGCTCCGATATTATCAAAAAGCAAAGCAAATTTGGCTTCACTGTTCGTAATAAAAGTTTTGAGAATAAGAAAATCAAACAAGCTATTGACCAGTACCTTTTAGGCTTTGGCGTAGAACTTCCAGACGATAAAGCAACCTTTGAGAAAATGCGTTCTACAATTTTCGATTATGATGCTTATGGCGACGCCTTAGAGTCAAAGTTGATAGAAATCGTAAAGTTTAGATATGCTATCCAAAACACTAAAGGTTATTACGCACTATTCGAAAACAAAGGTCAAAACGTTTTGCAGCCGCTGGCATTCTGGTATTCTAAGCACAGACTTTGCGCCTTGTGGAATTGGAGAAAAAGCCAAATCATTAGAAAACGTTACAAAGACTTTTTGGAAGATGCACGCGATACGTCGGGTAACAAATTGATTAATCACTACCAGCCTATCCACATGGTTTTGACAGTTCCACACCAAGGCGGTCTTTTTCGTTCGAAAAGATTCTACGTGAAAGAATTAATTGAGGCGTTCCGTGACATGAGAAAGAACCCTTTATTTTCTCAATATGTATATGCTGGTGAATATGGTGTAGAAGTAAAGAAATCAAAATCGAACGGACTACATATTCACATACATAGTTTTTTGCTACAATATCCAGAATACACAGTAGACCAAACCAGAGAGGTAATTGAAACACTTTGGCGCAATCAGGTCGATAACTATACCGATTATTCAGGTATCCACTACGAAACTCTTTACACCATCGAAAAGAATGATGCTGGCAAAACTGAGAAAAATTACATAAGCCCAAAAAGTTCAAGTATCGACCATTATTTGTCTGGTGTAATGGAATGTATCAAATATCATTTTAAACCTGACTGTTTGGAGAAAATCGACGGAGGTTATGATATAGAACTCATTGAGGATATTTTGAATAACACAAAAGGAAAAAGATTGTATAGCCGTTTTGGAAAATTCTACAACGTTACGGAGTTGAATTTTAATAACATCGAAAAAGAGGAAGACGATATAGTATTAGAAGAAAACGAGTTGACCGAACAACCAGAACTAAATACTACAGTAGAAGGCGTACAAGAAAGAGTAGTAAATCCATTTACCGAAAAACTTGCCAGCCGTACAGAATACAAAATCTGTATTTCGAACCCTCTTAGTTTGAAGTATAGAGAAAAGGACTCAAAACGAGCTTTACAAGCGTATGTCATCACTAAAAAGGTACTTCTTATTGCACCCGATGAATTGACCCTAAAACAAGTAATTAGGCTCGATTTGATGGGATTATCAATCACGGAAATATCGTTCCGTATGATGGTAGATTATAAATGGCAGGAAGGACTCAAAAAGGCAACCAACAAAAACACTATAGCCAAAAAGGCAAAACAGCAATTAGAGGAAATAGAACAGTTTCCAGAGGTTTACAATTTTAAAGATTTACCAATAGATTCATCATTTAACGAAGTTCCATTTTAACCCCAAATCCAATATCATGCAAAAGCAAACACTTAACGCAAAATTCGTATCGGCAACTCCAGTTCAATTAATCGGTGAAAAGAACACAAAAGTAAGAACCATTACCGTAGACATTACCGAAAACCCACAGTATCCCAACTGTCCAGTATTTCAATTAATCGGTGACCGTTGTGCTTTTGGTGACCAGTTAAGGACGGGCGATGAAATCAAATTAGAGTATGTGATTGAGGCAAGAAATTATACAAAGGATGGAGAAAACAGAACAATCACAAATCTAAATGTATTGAATATTTTCCGTACTGCTTTGACTTCACTAAGCTTGCCAAATCAGACGCAACCAGAACCAGAAGAAATATTTTAAACATGGATAAATATTTAGGCTATTTAATGGCAAGTACGGTTGTTATATTTTTTACGCCATTGTTTCTCATTGTAGCAGTGTGGAATGTTTTCACAAAGGACATTCCAACAGTCTGGAAAAACGCAACGGACAAACTCGATGGACGATAGAAAAGAATTTACGACTATCATGCTACGGGGTCTTGAATATAATCAAGACCTCGTAAATACGATAAACAAGGTCATGAATGACTTTGGAATCAAGACGGGACAGAATGCGATATTTGAGATTATTAGACAGTATGAGATACTAAAATATCAAAACGAAAATCTCAAAGAGCAATTAAGTAATAGAGAATCAAAAATTAGACAAATACAGAGAGATTTATCAAATCACACTGATACGCTCAATAAAATTAAAGAAGTGTTTCAGTATGTAAATGAAATGTAAAAGGGTACGCTTTAAAATAGCGTACCCTTTTTTGTTAGTAGGTATCCCAAATATCATTTTCTGGATAATGCCAATCCTTAAAAAAAGATTGATTGTAGTAGTTTACATTTGTGTATTTGGAATAACCTTTATGCTTTTTCAAAAAAATATTGATAATAGATTTACTGTTTTTCCTTTTCATGATATTTAAGTTTTGTTAACAATATTTTGTGTCGACAGCTCGGATATCTACACGATCAGGCAAACCAAGGAATAATTTTGTTAACAAATTAAAAAGCCTGGCGTTTGGCTGCCTGTTATTTTGTTAACAAAAAATATTAATTCAATTGTAACCTTTTACAAGTACCAGCTTCAAAAGTAATTGATGTATTCCAAGTTTTTCCAGTTTGGCTTCTAGCAGTTAAAGTGTAAGTGCCTTGTTCTCTTGTAAGGTTCACAAATCCAGCAGTTCCACAATCAGGAGTATTACTACTAATTTGATATTTAGAAATATCACCAGCATTTATACCATTGATATAAACAGTAATATATCCATCACTTGGTAATCTTGTAAAAATTAAATAGTTACCAGTTGTAGGTAAATTAGTAACTGTAATGCTTTGCGTTTTACTATTTTGACCTGATTTGCCTTTGGCGTTTAATGTAACATAATAAGTGCCATTTTTAGGAAAAACAATAGTTGGGTTTTGATTATAGATTCTATTACCCATACCATCATCCCATTCAACAGAAGTTGCATTAATTGAGTTGTTTGTAAAATTGTAAGCTCCTTTTAAATACCAATCAGGAACATAGCTAAAATCAGCAATTACGGGTTCGTCTTTTTCGCATCCAAATATAATTACAGCGAATAGTAATAATAGAGTAGTGTACTTTTTCATTTGAATTTTAGGTTTTTTAAAAGAAAATCAAAGGTTAATTAAATAGTAATAAGAACAAAATAAATTTTATTGAGCGGTAAATTAAGTAATATTTAGGATGATTTTAGATAAAAAATAATCATTGAATGAAGAAATATTAAACAATTAGAAAATATTCAGAAGTATTTGAGAAATTTTTAAGAATCGTTTTAGACATATTTTAAACAAAAAAAACAGCTCAATTAAGCTGTTTTAGTGTTAGTATTGTATCATTTGTTTGATTTCTGAATCAGATTTTAATGGATACATATCTTTGTAAATTAGAAAAACATCTACATCTCTAAATTTTTGGCGTCCTTTCCTAAATCCAACTTTCTGTTTGACTTCCTGAGAAATCAAAAATTCAAGCTCTTTACCTAAGCCTCCAATAGAACTCATTATATCAGTCTTCGAAAAAAATACTTTTTGGCGTTTTATCCTACTATTTTTCATAACAATACCCTCATTTTTAGATATATAAATTTACTAAAAATATGGCTGTTTTTAGTCATTTTATGTACAAAATACGTCCAATTATAGTCAAAATATGTCAAACTATGTACAAGTTTGGATTAGCTTATTTTTAATAGTAGTAAGTTTGAAACATCAAAATAGCAGGAACAAAACCATTACAGCAATGAATAAAAAAACAGTATTCTTTTTCGTTGGTGGTGGCATTTTACTATGGATTGCATATTTCTTTTATAGACGAATTTTGGCGGTGCAAAGGCTTCAAATCAATGTTGATTTACCTAGCGAGTTTAGAAAGGAAAACGGCTTTATAGTCTTTACACAAAGGCTTATGGTAAACAATGCCAGCACGGTAGATTTAGACATTTCTACGGTAAACCTTGACGTTTATTCGGCTGGATATTTTGTAGGTAAAGCAAGCTTGCCACAATCTCAAACAATTGCTGCTAACGGAACCAGTGTAATAGTTGCCAAAGTGACCTGTAGCATAACCGATATTTTGCAAGCTGTAGGATATACAATCAGTGATTTGATTTCAAAAAACAAATTGAAACTATCCTTTCAAGGTACTGTAGGAGCTTATGGTTTTACCGCACCAGTCAATCAAACAACATCACTAGAAATCCCACAGTGGATTTTAAAACTATTTTAGATATGGCATGGACACCCGACGCAACCGATTTGTTTTTTAGCAAGGTGTATGATACAGAGCAAAAAACAGGATTAAGCGGTGAACAAATCTATTACTCTTTGTTAGATAATGGATTTGATTTTAACAATGCTTTTCTGGAAGAAGCTCAAAAACTTGCAGATTATGACAATAGTCTAACCACAGACCAAAAGTATCAAATCAAAGCTACTTACGACAGTGCAAAAGCAACAGGTAATACCAAGCTTGCTAAAATCATGGATGAGGTTTTTAAGTATGGTAAAACAGCATTGGATATACTTGTAAGCACGGGAATTATTAAAACTGCTTCAAGAATTTCACCTGATACGGTTGATGTAGATGCTTATGACCAAAATGTAGCATTATCAAAACAAGCAGTTGCAAATAAGTCAACAGCAAGCACCAACACCCCACCAAGCAACTCTACTTATTTTGGTATTGATTTTTCAAGTCCTATTGTTTGGCTAATTATAATCGGGATTGTGGTTTTGATTTTTGCGTTCAATTCATCCAGCAAACCACAACAAGTTTACATCCCACAACCAGCAAGGAAGTAAAAACACAATTTTTATAAGTAACATTCACTCTCAAAATAATAAAAAATTATGGCTTTTAAGTTCGTAAAAAACGTTGGGTATGCCAGTAATGGACTCATCGTATATCTTAACGAAGACAACGCAGGCGCAAAGTGGTTGGGTATGTTTTCAACAGAATCAGCGTCACGTAACGTGCGTTACATTCAAAAATCAATCTTAATCGCAAGTACCGTAACCGTTACCGAACCAGTAGACAAGCCAACGTTGAAAAAATACGCAGGTGTAAAAATCCTTGGTGGTATGGTGGTAATTGACATCTACTTGGATAAAACGCTCGACATCAACACGCTTGTTGAAGCACCTGACGGGCGTGCGATGGACTGGGAGGCGTACAGAGGCGTAGAAAACTATTTCAGCAACGTACCCCGTAACTTGCCAGAAACTCATTCAACGGAGGAATTAGGCTCAATCAACCCTACTACTTATCCGTACACAGCAGCAACAACAACAGGCACGGGAACAGGTACAGGAATTACCATAGTTCCATCTGTAAGCAAGTCAGCAGTTGAAAACGTAGCAGGTCAAACCACAGCAAGTTTGTCGGGTATTGTGACCAATTCGGCACCATCGGGTGCATCGCTCGAATGGCACACCAGCATGATTCCAACGGCTTCAAACAAAGTAGCTGATGCAGGTTCAGTAGGTGCGGGTACTTACTATCCGTTTTTCTTCGATGGCACCAACTATTCACCAGCGGGTACAGGCGTAACCGTTACGATCACGGCAACATCATTCTTTTCTAATCCATTGACTTGGATTCAAGAAAACCCTCTGCTATTCGCGGGTATTGTTTTGGTTGCCTTGTTGCTAATCAATTACGTTGTATTGCCTGCACTAGGAATGCAACAATGGTTTGGTGGCGGTGAGCAAATGAAGCGTAAAGGCAAGTCATTGAAAAGACTCCGTAGCTAGGTAAGTATCTCTCAAAATAAATAGTCATTGATTCAAGGTTTTAAGGGCTTGACTAGGACAAGCCCTTACCACAAACAAAATTTTACATCACTATGGCAAAGCTCAAAAAATTACCAAAACGCCCTAAACAATCTGCAAGCCTTGAAGCATGGAAGAAATGGGAAGGCAAGTGTAATGAAGTCAAAAAAATGAATGATTGTATCTTGAAAGCAGAAGCAGAAAAGAAGAAAATTCAATCAAAAGATTTCAAGGCAACCTCAAAAAAGAAATAGTCATAGCCCCGTAGTCAGGGGCTAAACTTCAAATCAAAATGGAAAAGATACCAGTCACCGAAGTTGTAAAATGGTTTAAAATCAATAGCCGTCCAGACTGGGATATTTTGAAAGGAAAGGACGCTTTATTCGGGTACGATGAAAAGAATGATTTAGACGAAAGTCTGGCAAAGCTTGAAGAAGTTTTGGACGAACTACCATCTGGTGAGTACAAGATACGAGCAAGAAAGTTTAAAGCCCCAAATTCAGCGTATAAACAGATTGATTTTACTGTTTCAAGTCAAAACATACAACCAGCAAAGAAAATGGCTACAGAGGCAGAAATTAAAGAAAGAATAGCCTTAGAGGTAGAAAACGCTAGAAAGACTATGCTTATTGAATTTCTTCAAAAGGACATAGATTCTTTAAAAGAGAAAGTAAAGGATTTAGAAAAGCGTTTTAACGAGTTGCTCGACGTAGTAGAAGAGTTACACGATGGCGATACTTCGAACGATTCAAAGGCAAAAAACACACTTGGCAATTTGATTAAAGAAGGTGCTGACATGGCTAAAAATGGTCAAGGTATCGTAAACCTATTCAAAAAATCAAGCTAGTAAAAAGTACCAGTAAAATTCAATTACAAACACTCAACTAAAATTTAACTAATACCATGGAAAAGTTTCAATTAGCAGTACAAGAGTTTGCACAAAAATTACAGGAAGCGGCAACTATTCAAGGCGAATTTTACGACGAAACAGCAATCGAAGTAATCAATAACCTAGGTAATTTGTTCGCCAAAAGTCCAAACGTTCTAGTGACTTTTAGTAATAAGGAACTGACGGAATTTATCGGCGAATATGCCAGCCGTGACGATGTGTTCTTTGAAGATGGTAGTTACAACTTCAAATCTGTAATTAACCACATTGGAGAGAAAACAGGAAAAGACCTGTCATTTTTAGCTCCCATAATCGAAAAGATGGGAAAAGGTGAAAAGGTTGGATTTGGTGATTTAATGTCTTTACAAGGGCTTTTTAGCCTTTAAAATATTCGATTATGCCACAAGTATATTTAGTAGCAATATTGTTAATCCTAGGGGCTGTAAAAGACCTTTGGAACTCAATCAATATCGGTGAGGATACGAAACGATATATACGCTATGCGATTTTAGCGTTTGGCCTGTACAAGTTGTTCAAACTTATTCAGACTGAAACCAACAAAAAGAAAGCTTTGGCCGACGTGTCGGGCGGGCTGGCCGTTGAGTTACACAACGCAGTATATGCGCAAGCGGTTGACCTCTGGGGATACCATCTAGGCAATGCCGATGAAGATGCGATAATGCAAATTGCTACTAGAATATTTGATATTAGCACAGTTAGTTCATTCTACAAAAATCTGTACAGTGCTGACCTATTTGCAGATTTGGAAAAGGTTCTAAGCGGAACAGAGTATCAGAAGTTCAACCAGATTGTACAGCAAAACGCCATCATTGCAAAGAATAACCCACAGGTACTAGAAAACCAGAACGGTACAGATAATACGAGTATACCAACTAAAAAAGTGATTAATTGGAAGGCTGGCGACGCTGTTTACTTAGACCCTAACCTAACCACTAAATTAAACGTAAGAGACCCCGATAACACAGGTACAGTACTCTATATGGCTTACATGAGTGATACATACTTAGGTGTTTCAGGTAGTGGGTATGTGGGAGATTTTATAGGCTTCAAAAACTTCTATATCAATGGAATTAATTACAGAGGCGCAATTGTAGATATTCCTTGGAGCAAACAGAATTTTAGCTTTGGGCAAAATGGTTTAGTGGCAATTGATTTCTGCAAAAAAGGATGAAAAACGTAATTATAATTTTTGTGATAGTATTTGTGTTATTGCTGGTTTTTCCTACCAGCACCGTAACAGCAGGAACATACAAAACCCTAACATTAGGAGTCAAAAACAAAAACCCGCTAAACATCAAAAAAGGCGGTACGAGCGACTGGCTGGGAACTGTAGGTTATGATTCACAAGGTCACGCAATATTTTCAAGTTTTGTGTACGGAATTAGAGCAGCCATTAAGGACATCAAAGGAAAGATTGGTCGTGGAATAGATACCATACAAGAACTAATCTACGTGTGGGCAATGGGAAACAGAGAGCCGTACATTACATACCTAGTCAATCAAACAGGTTATTCCAGAAACCAAAAATTAGAGTTTAATAAATCAATGATTCATAAGCTAGTTGTAGCAATGGGTCAATTTGAATCCACATACACAATTAGTGTCTCAGAGTTCAATTCTGCATGGTTGCTAGTTGTATAAACTAAATACACCATGAGACTAATTTGCTTACTTCTACTTATTTCAGTCAGTTCATTTTGTGCAGATTTCAATATTTCTTTTCCTCACACAATCAGAGTAGAAGGAGAAACATTTACAAGGATTCATCTCGACAAAGGAGGTGCCACAAAATACGGAATTACAATTCTTACTTATACCTATTGGTGCAATGGTAAGAAAATTACAGTGGTAGTTTGTGATAAAGATGGAGACGGCAAAATTACAGCAAAAGACCTCAACCGTGTGACGCTGGAAGATGTGAAGCCAATTTACAAAATCAACTATTGGGATGTTGCACTAGCTGACCAAATCAATAATCAAGCAGTGGCAGAAATGATAGTAGATTTCTTTATCAATTCGGGTGCTAGTGGGCGAAACATAAGACTTATACAAAAATTGCTAAACGTTAAACAAGATGGTCATTTTGGCCCGGTAACAATCAAAGCAATCAACAAGCAAGACCCCCAAAAGCTATTCAAAAAGCTTTATGACTTTAGGATTAAATTTTACACTCAAATAGTCAAAAATAACCCGTCTCAACGAAAGTTTTTAAAGGGTTGGAAAAATAGGTTAATCACTCTCAAAACAATGTACACAAATGAAAAACTTCTTTAGATTATTATTCTTTTGCCTTATTGCTACTGTAGGGCTAACAGCATTCCATCTCAAAGCCGACGTCACCAAAAACCTTTTACCAGCACAACAAAACAGCGCAGTAATGGTATTGGAACAGGTAGACCAAGTGACAGGCGTAACACAAGAAATTATCCGATTGGATACCGCACAAAATGCACAGTGTGATACCTGCTACTCAAATTACATTTCTGCTATCCGTGAAAATCGGGAAATGTCTCAAAAGTTGAGCGATAAGAATTTAGAGCTTTATGATAAATACCAGAAAGCTGTTCAACTTGAAAAAAGTGTAGATTCATTAAATACGGTGCTGGAAACTCAAAAAAAAAGAATAGTCGATACTTTAAAGCGAATAGCGAAGAGAGGCAACAAATCGGCTTAATCCTGTACGATATTTTAGAGTTTATATTGAAATTATTTGGAAAGGTTAAAAAATAGTTGAGGTGTGAAAATGGGGGTTTTTGACCCCTATTTTTTTAAAAGTCAATACGGATATGGATTTAATACAGAGCTATCAAAATCAAGGTTTCTTACAACAAAGAAATGAAAGTGGTAAAGCAATTTACACTTTGGAAAAGCCTGTAAAGATAATTTTGAGTAACGGGGTTTTGGAAGCAGTAAAAAAAAGGTATCCCAAAAACTCGGAAATCGGTGGGGTTATTTGGGTCAAACCACTAAGCCAAAAAGTACTTATTTCGGAGGATATTACATTCTTTCGAAATGTACAAAATGACCCTAGTAAATATTCACCACATCCAGACGATTATCGTACAACATTGGCAGAAATTGAAAAGTCTGGTTATCTCCCTATCCTATTCCATACGCACCCAACACAACTAGGTTTAAGTAGCTACGATGGTAAACGAGTAAGGTTTTATCTAACCAGCAGTTTGCAGGATCAAGATTCAAGCTTTTATCCTGTATCCTTTTCTGGAAAATCGCTAGTGATGCCTCAAGCAATTTTTGTAGCAGATGAAAGATTTACAAATGGAATTGGAGTTGCCTTGTACAATGGCTATTTATTCCCGTTGTCGCTGGCAAAGTTAACCAGTGGCGAAATTTGGAGTATTGCAATATCGGTTTTATTGCTGTTTTGGGTTGGTACAAAATACGTCCGTGCAAGTCAGTTTATCATTGCCAGTCTAATTTTTGTCATCGGAGCATACGAGTATTTTAGACCGAAGTATTCAGAGGTAAGTGGAAATATTGAAATCAAAGTAATCTAATGGCAGTAAGAACTTATACATACACATTCAACGGTGTTCCTTATACTTTGACAATGGACATTGGAGACCCTGAAGGAAATGACATAATTAATTTTGGAGAGATTGGGGACAAAGCGAATGTACCTCTATCAAACGAAAAGATTAATATTGATGATTTATGGGAAAAGAATTTTCCTGTTTACACCAAAACAGCTTTTGGCTTTTCAGGAGGTTCAACATTTACAAATTTGGACTGGGAGGCACTAGAGTTGATTGACATTACAGGCAAAATCTTTACACTCGAAATCACTGATCCAAATTACGCTTTTAAAAGAAAAGCCTATGATATGCAATGGAATGATAAATTCCTTGCAATGCTTTTAAGAGAGGCTTATGATTTAGACAGAGAGTATAAAAGATATGTTGCAACCTACGGTGGAAATTCAAGTCTTGCCAATGACATGAGAAAGACGTTAGGTATTGTAAGTTCTGTAAGTTCCGTAGTTGTACCTCTTTTGGCTCAGCAAGCAGTAAGTACAGCCTTGGCAGGTGGTGCAAGTGCAGCGGTTGCAAGTGCAGCAGGTACGGCGGTTACGGCTAGTTTCACGGCTGTTTTTTCTACTATTATGCCAATTCTAAGTTTTGCAATTGTAGGTCTATCAATGATAGAACAAAGCTATGCAGAAGAAGGAAAGAAAAAGCTGGAAGAGTACATAACGCAAAAAAGGCAATACATAGAGGATGCAATGGAGGCACTAAAAGCAAAAATCCAAAGTGATAAAAGTGCAGACTACAGCAATATTTACATACCTCAAATAGACGAAAAGGAACTACAAAAGATAATCGACCAGATAGCCAATACACCAGTATCAAGTTATTACTCAGCACCTACAAACAAAACGGTTTACTGGATAGCCTTGGCGGTGGTTCTATTTTTAATTTTCGTACTGATTAAAAGAAGGAGACAAAGACAATGAAAAGACTAACATTTTTCCTTACAATAATCTTAGTAGGGTATTTGGTTTATGATTACTTCAAAAAGAAAATCGCAACCAAATCAACTACTAGCAACCAGCCAGAAACAATCATTATTTACAACGTGGTGAATGAAGACTTGCTAAAAATAGCAGAACAGGCAAACAAACGAATTATCGACTTAGAGAGCCAATTAGAGGTTTCACTATATGCAGATTCTAGCGTAAACTATGGTCAACTTGTTTGCATAAACAACGGGCATTGTACAGTTTATGACCCAATGAATCCAGACCTAAATGATTTGCCTATTGGATTTTCAAAACAATACGGTTATCAAGGCGCACAAGTTAAGATTCAGATTTCGGGTGTATTTAGTGGATTAAGTGGGCTTGAATTGAATACTAAATATTATGCTTTTCAAAATGGTACAATTACCAAGGTTGCGCCAACATCGGGAATGCTTAGAAGTGTAGGTTATACAAATGAGTTAGGGAGTTTGATTATTGATTTTGGACAAAAAACAGAGCTATGAGTAACAGATTATTGACAATAGAGAACGGAAAACAAAAGGCTGGTATTCCTGTTAATCAAATTTTCAAGTTAATGACTGTAGAAGAACTACGTTCATTTTCTTCAAACATCGAGCAGAATGAGGCAATTTTTGTTCCTGAACTCGCAACCTATCTATACCCTAGTGTTGTGCCACAAGAAGACGATGGATATACTTGCATAGTTACTGAAAGTGGACAAAGCCTAGTTAGACAGGATTTCGAGATACGCCCCGAAATTTTCGGAGCTAAGGGAGATGGTGAAACTGATGATACTCTGGCTATTAATAGAGCTATTAATTTCGTTTATAGCAAATATGGTAAAGGCGCTGTCAAGTTCAGACCTGTTAAGTATAATGTTGAATACATTCAAATTCGCTCAGGGGTGAATTTGATTGGCTCAGATATGTATCCGAACTCTGCAAGTACTTCAGAATCTGGAACTATCATCTCTTGTATTAGTGAAGAGTTCCTAGAAAATATGGTTTCTTTTATACCTGATAATACTTTTCAGGTTCAGTTAGGAGAAAAAACGAATCTTGCAAAATCACAACCTAGAAGTTTACTGAGTAACATTCAATTTCAAGGAGATGGACGAGTTAAACATGTAGCTACTATATCTGAATCATGGGGGTTTGCGCTTTACAGATGTAAGTTTCACGAAGCAATTAGTTATTCTCTAAAGGTTTTTGACTGTAACAATTTTTATATTTCTAAATGCGAAATAAGAAACTTTCTATTCACGTCAAATGCTGATTATAATGTAGATGGTAATGAGATTTCTGGAACGTCTTCATTGGCTGCTTTAGTGATTGACCGTAGTGCTTATGGGATAATTACACAAAATAAAATCTATTTTTCTCCTGCCTTTTCAACTGCTCGAAACTTCGAAGTATCAAATATTAATGGAGAACTTATAGAATTTGTTAATCAAATTAATTTGCTAACAAATGACCCTAAATATTTTATTTCAGGTAGTGCAAATGGTTTTTTAGTTGACAATCAAACAGGATTTACCCTGAAGGGAGTCAATAAAAATAGTTCTCGTGTTGTAACAACTAGAGGGGTATTATCCCTTTTTTCTGAATATAATCTAAGAGGAACTTTGCTATTGGATGCAACAAGTACAAGTGATTCCAGAGTAGTAAGATTAACATGTGGTAACGAGACTCAGACGTATGCAACTTATACTATTTATAAGGGTATCCCTTTTGATATAAACCTAAATTTCTTTTTTAATCCAGCAGGTTATAAAAAAACGGGGCCTTTAAAATTGATTTTTGAATCAGTAGCAAATATTGTTACCGATGATTTTACGGTATCAAATCTTGTGATTCGGGGGAATTTAGACAAAGAATTAGATGAAACACCTGTAATTGTTGATTATCTGTCAAATTCATTATCAATTGAAAATATCAATAAATTACCACATAGTGAGCCATATTACATCAAATTCATTGATTCCACTCATTTTAAACTAGCTAAAACGCCATACGATTTTGCCAATAACATTTTTATAAATTTTGGAAATATTACTCCTGTAGGGCTAAAGGTCAGTGTACCAAGTGCGGTTGTTGCGATGTTGGGAAAACAAAGTGCTGACAATGTTTTTTCTGTTAATAAAATTGAGGATGTAGAGTCTACTGGGATTTTGATTGTGGGTGCTTATAACAATTCAATTACAGCTAACAAAATATCTAAAAGCAATTTTGTAGATGGGTGTACACTTGTTAATGTTACAAAAGGCGCAACCAAAAACCTTATTGATGCTAATATTATCAATAGAAGATTTGAAGTCTCTGCATTAGATAAAACTTCAAAATCAATTGTCTTTGATAAATATTCTGGTAAAAACACTGTAGGGGTCAATAAGATAGGAGATTCACTAGAAATTGATATTCAAGATAACTTTGAAGGTACAAGTGATTGTCAAAATCAGTATGCCAATGTTGTACTTGAAAATGCGTTTATCTATAGAAAGAAGCCTATTAGTGAAAGTAGAAGTCCAAAAGGATTTGTATTTCCGAAAGGTGTTTCTTGTGAAGTAAAATCAAGTAGTCCTCTCATCACTCAAGACGAATGGACAGTATTCTTTGAAGGTCTTTATTTTGACGATAACGATGGAGATACAGTATTGTTTAAACAAGATGGAGGTGGTAGTAATGGACGAATCAACATAAAAAGATTTGGTTCTAGTAACAGTATTATTGTTACCGTGAATACAACAGTAGTTGTTGTCTCAAGTGTTAACACAATTGTGAATAAAAGGACTTACGATGTATTGGTGTGTAAAGATATTGCTGGATTTTACAGTATTTATATTGATGGAGAATTGGTTCAGAGAACACAAGAGATAGCTTTGCCTACTCCTGTATCGGCAGGAGTGTATAGCTATTTAGGGACTACAAATGCTTCAAAATGGAGTATAGAAAGGTTTAGATGTTTTAATGATTGCCTGACAGAAAAAGAAATTTATACTCTGTTTTGTGGGAAGCTATTAGAAAAAAACGTAAGCCAGAATACAAAATTATTAGATTCTATATCAGGTACGAATATCTTTTCAAGTCAAAACAATGCTATTGCAGTTACTCAAGCAACAGGTGGAGTGCTAAATGATGATTGTATCAAAATTGATTATGGACAAAATAATAAGTTACCACTCAATCTTAGTATCAATGAATCTGCAAGGCTAACATTTTACGCTAAATCTGACATGGCAGACCTAGCCGTAATTTTTCATGGAGATATTACTTATTGTCAACCAATTGGAACACAGTACAAAAAGTATGTTATCTACCTTGAAAAAAACGGTAGATTAATTACAGCAAAAGCCCCAACATTACAATTTGCAAAACAGACGGTAGGTGATTTTGGAGGGAATTTTAGTAGTGATATGGCAGGAGTTGCATATTTAGATACATTAAAGATTTTCAAGGGTATTCCTTGTGTTGCTGATTTAGACTTTACAACTCTTTCTACTAATCCAACAACCATTAAAAATAAGGTTTATACACCAACAAATGGTTTATTAGAAAGTCTTCAAATGTATTATTGTGTTTTAGAAAAGGCATTTGTTACAACTTTTAACGCCGATGGAGTAAATACTATTTTTAGTGTTCCTCACGGATTAGGGTACACTCCAAGTGTAATTACAGGTAATCCACAATCTACCTCTGCTATGGGTATTTATTGTTGTTATGCCGATGCAACAAATTTGTATCTAAAGTACCAAACAGCACCCACAGCAGGAACATTATATTTTTCATTTCGAACTACTAAATAAATCAAACCATGAATACAATATTTGAGATCTCAAAGAATCCAAAAGCTCAAGGTTACGATAGAAAAATTCATTTAATAGGGCCTTTTATTGATTTTTCTAAGAAAGAAATTAGTTGTCACGCTACTCTAAAGCACTATGAAAATGGTGAAGTTTCGGAGAACTATATCAATTCAAGACATATTAACATGTTTACCTCAAATGAAAAGTATGTTGATGTGCAAGGAAATCGAGTAGAACCAGATGAAAATGGTGTGTATCCTGAGGGGTCAATTCCTGAATTTGAATTTCTGTATAATTTTGGGAAAGAACAGTATGGCGTTTCGGTTGGTGACATGATGTTACAACTAATAGGTTTTATGATTCAGAGAAATGACCAAGATGGGAATTTCAACGATTTGACAGTATTTCCAAGCTAATCTAAAAACCCCCTGTACAGATTTTTGTACAGGGGGTTTTTGTTAACAAAAAAGAAGGCAGCCAAATGCCAGGCGTTTGAAATTGTTAACAAAATTTTCACTGCAGCTCACTGCTCAGCGCGATATCCACAAACCAAGGACGCAATTTTGTTAACAAATCAATTTTGGCACGACCCTTGCACCCGACACGCCAACGTAAAAAAACCTAATCAAACCAAGTGTGCCGTTGCCCTAAAAACTGATTTGGGCAAAATCCTAGCATAGTATCTTTGCGTAGTTCTAATATCCTTATGCCCCAAAATAACCTGCACGACTTCCAGCGGGACACCTTCGTTTAGTAACCACATTCCCGCCGTCTTTCTTCCAATCTTTGTTGTTAGTGGAAATCTCAAACCTAACCAACTACCAAACACTTTTAAGGTCTTATTGAATAAGGCATTTGTAACCTGTGGTAAATTCATGTCATACTTTTCTAGTATTCTTTTTGCCTCTGGGAAAAGAGGTAGGATTCTAGCATTTTCGTTTTTGCCTCTATTCCAATAAATTCTTTTCTGCTTAAAGTCAACATCCGTGTTGGGGTCAAAGTCTTTAAAATCGCAATAGTCAAAACCCGTAAAACAGATAAAAATAAATAGGTCTCTTATTTCATCCATTGTCCCATCCAAATCATATTCACAAAGTTTCCTAGTCTGGTGTTCTTCCAGAAAGTTAAAATCCTGTTTGGAGTCTCTTTTCAGATTTGAGGTATCAATTGTACCAGTGATTAGATTTTTCTTTTTTGCCCAAACCATAGCAGATTCAAAATACTTTACGGTTCTAACAGCATGGTTGTTTTTAGATTTTCGATTTGTAATTACAAAATTGTACAAATCAATAGAGCATGATTCTTTTAGTTCGGTTTTTGAATTGAAGCATTCTTTGATGTGGTTGTAAGTACTTTTCCATTTTTTTACTGTACCATCTGCAAGATTTTTTGGGAGTACAACTTCTTTGAGATACAAAGAAAAAATTTCGTGAAGGGTTGGGGGATTGTCTCTTTTGCAATAAAGGTTTTTGATTTCGGCGGCTGACAATTCAGGATTTCTCACAATTAGTAGTTTCACATCTTCGTAGATATTTTCAAGGTGTTCATTATCTACGACGTAGTTGCGGTTTTTTTTTGTAATAAATCTTTGTTTCTGTTTGTCAAAGTGGTTAGGTAAAACACTTAGACCAGTAAAAAAGTCAGAAGCTTTTGAGTTGATTTTAATTCGGCAATAGATAGGCGTGCCGTTAATTGTGTGGTTTTGGTGTCTCAACCAAAAGTTAATTGAGTACATAATTCTTTTTTTGCATTGTAGAAACGTTATTTAGTGAACTAGAAAAATAATAATTTATGGCGAAATTAGTACACTGTTTAGTACATCGAAATAAACGTTTGACAGTTAGGGAGTTAGGAAGGGAAATAAAAAGTACAGAGACGAGAGAAATAAAAAAAACCGCCATTGCTGACGGTTTTCGATTAATCTTTGTAAATCCTTGAAAATTAGATTTTTGTAACGTGGACCAGCATGGGCTCGAACCATGGACCCCCTGATTATGAGTCAGGTGCTCTAACCAGCTGAGCTACAAGTCCCTACAAAGTTGCATGTTCTGCTTTTTTGTAATGATGCAAAATTAGTGAAATACTCATAATATTGCAAGACCTTATTTCAAGAATTAACCAATTTATCTCCTACTTTTGTAACATAAAAGTGATAATTCAGTCATTTTCAATGGCTAAGATTCTGAGATTTTTTTTAATTAATTCTCTTCAAGCTTAAAATTATATGAACAAACGCAAAATTGTAAATGATCCCGTTTATGGTTTTATTAATATAACTTCACCACTTATTTTTGACCTAATCGAGCACCCTTTTTATCAACGGCTTAGACGTATCAAACAATTAGGTACCGCCGACTATGTATATCCAGGTGCACTTCACACCCGTTTTCATCATGCTTTGGGTGCTATGCACTTGATGCAGGAGGCACTCAATGCCATTCGCTATAAAGGACACGAAATATCGGATGAGGAGTTTGAGGCCGCACAAATCGCAATTTTATTGCACGATATTGGGCACGGCCCCTTTTCTCATGTGCTCGAACATACCATCCTCAATCAGGTGCCACACGAGGAAATTTCATTACTACTGATGCATGAGCTAAATCGCCAATTTGCTGGTGACTTAAATCTGGCGGTTGAAATTTTTCAAGATACTTATCCTAGAAGATTCTTCCATCAGCTAATCTCTAGTCAATTGGATGTAGACCGAATGGACTATTTGAATAGAGATAGTTTTTTTACGGGCGTTCGGGAAGGATTTATCGGAGCCGACAGAATACTGAAGATGCTCGATGTAGTAGATAATGAATTGGTAGTTGAACAAAAAGGGATTTACTCTATCGAAAATTTTCTGACCGCAAGACGATTAATGTATTGGCAGGTTTATCTTCACAAAACTTGCATTTGTGCCGAAACTATGCTCATCCAAATCATTAGAAGAGCAAAAGAGCTAATTAAGTCGGGTGAAGAAGTTTTTGTGACTCCTGCATTTGGTATTTTCTTGAAGGAGTCTATCTCGCTGTATGATTTTAAATCAAATCCGAAGTATATCGAGGCTTTTACTCAAATGGATGATACAGATGTATGGGGCTGTATAAAAGTTTGGGCCACGCATCCCGACAAACTTCTCTCGAATATCAGCCAAATGCTTTTAAATAGAAAATTATTCAAAATCATTCTACGAGACGAGCCAATTTCTGAATCATTTCTTGAAAAAATTCAAATCGATTTATTAAGCCAAGAAAATGTGAATCAAGAAGACCTCCCCTATTTGATGGTACAAGGGCATATTACAAATGCAGCATACCTTTCTGAAAAACAAAGTATTAATATTTTAACAAAAGACAAAGAAGTAAAGGATATTGCCGAGGCATCAGACTTGCCCACCATTAAAGCCTTGAGTAACATCGTCAAAAAATATTATATATGTTGGGCAAAGAATGTATATTTGCAAACTAAATAGTCCAAAACCATTAATGCAATAATTAGGTTTCCTTAATTTTAATTTAAAAACCCAAAGCATTGGTAAACGACTTACCACTCATAATCGATTACATGGAATTTACCGTTGAACAAATTGCTTTTATGCTAAATGGCGAAATAAAGGGAGATAAATCCCTCAAAATAAGCCAATTAGCAAAGATAGAAGAAGGCACAGAAGGAACAATCTCATTTTTAGCGAACCTCAAATACGAACAGTATCTATACACTACTAAGGCTACAGCTGTAATAGTAGATAGAGCTTTTGAGCCTAAAAAAGACTATTCCACTACCCTAATCTTAGTTGATAGTGCCTACTCGGCCTTTACAACGCTTCTTCAAGAATACCAAAAGCTGGTAGCTGGTAGTAAAAAAGGAGTAGAACAACCTTGTTTTATATCCGAAAACTCAACGCTAGGTAACAATCATTATATTGGTGCGTTTGCCTATATTGGCAATAATGTAAGGCTTGGCGACAATGTAAAGATTTATCCTCATGCTTATGTAGGTGATAACGTGAAAATTGGTGATAATACAACCCTGTATGCTGGTGTCAAAATCTATGAGGGTTGTGTGATTGGTTCACATTGCACTGTGCATGCCAACGCTGTAATCGGAGCGGATGGATTTGGTTTTGCTCCTCAAAGCGATGGTACCTACCAAACTATTCCTCAGTTAGGAAATGTGGTGCTCGAAGATTACGTGAGTATCGGAGCCAATACCTGCATCGATAGAGCCACAATGGGCAGTACTGTAGTAAAACAAGGTGCTAAAATTGATAATTTGGTACAAGTAGCACATAATGTGGAAGTTGGTAAAAATACAGTCATAGCAGCACAAACAGGTATATCAGGCTCTAGTAAGGTGGGTGAAAATTGTATGATTGGAGGTCAGGTAGGCATAGCAGGACATCTTCAAATTGCCAATAAAACCATTATTACAGCTCAAAGTGGTATCTCCAAAACTCTTAAAAAGGAAGGACTAGTTTTGAGTGGTTCGCCAGCAATAGAAAATTCAGAAAATCTTCGTTCTCAAGTATTGTATCGTAAGCTTCCAAGTATAGATTTACGCTTAAGAGAGGTAGAAAACAAATTGAAATAACATTTTGAGTTTATCCTAAACTCCCAAATGAGCATTAGGCTCAACCATTTAGAGAAATGAACAATAAACAACACACTATCAAAAAGTCTGTTACGCTGTCAGGTGTTGGCTTGCACACTGGCGTTGTATCTACAATGACTTTTTTACCAGCTCCACCCAATCATGGCTATAAGTTCCAAAGAATCGATTTGCCTGGTCAACCAATTGCTGATGCAGATGTAGACCATGTTGTTGATATTTCTAGAGGTACAACAATCGAACACAATGGCGCACGTATCAATACTGTTGAACATGTATTGGCAGCAATGGTAGGTTGTCAGGTAGATAACGTATTGATTCAACTAGATGGCCCCGAACCTCCTATTATGGATGGTAGCTCTATTAAATTTGTGGAGGCTATCTTGGACGCAGGCCTTGAAGAACAAGACGCTCATCGTAAGTTCTTTGAATTAACCGAAGAGGTAAGATACAAAGACCTAGAAAGAGGTGTTGAATTGGCAGCACTTCCACACTCTGACTATCGTTTGACTGTGATGGTGGATTACAACTCTAAATTCTTGAGTAGCCAACATGCCAACTTGACCCACATAAGCCAATTTAATGAAGATTTTGCAAGATGTCGTACATTCTGCTTTGTCCATGAGTTAGAAGCCTTGTACAAAGCTGGTCTTATCAAAGGTGGAGATTTATCAAATGCTGTTGTAATTGCCGATCGTGATTATTCGGAGGAAGAATTAGAACACCTAGCGATGGTTTTGGGCAAACCCAAAGTAAGCGTATCTAAAGAAATCGGTGTTTTGAATAATGTTAGTCTACATTACAAAAACGAAATGGCTCGTCATAAGCTTTTGGATATGGTTGGAGATTTGGCCTTGGTTGGGCGTCCTATCAAAGCTCAAATTTTGGCAGCCCGTCCGGGTCATGCAGCAAATGTTGCCTTGGCCAAAAAAATCAAGAAATTGATGTTGGAGGCTGACAAAAATCAAGTACCAAAATACGACCCGAAGCAAACGCCAATTTTTACTCACGAGCGTATATATCAACTACTTCCACACCGTTATCCATTCCAAATGGTTGATAAAATCATGTACTTGGACGACGAAAGCGTAGTAGGAATCAAGCAGGTGACCATGAATGAAAACTACTTCATGGGTCATTTTCCAAATAACCCCGTAATGCCTGGGGTGATGCAAGTAGAAGCAATGGCACAAACAGGAGGTATCCTCGTACTTAGCTCGGTCCCAGACCCTGAAAACTACTGGCCTTATCTCGTAGCCATCGAAAATTGCCGTTTCCGCAAAAATGTAACGCCAGGTGATACCGTAATCTTTAAATGTACGCTATCTTCTCCTATTCGTAGAGGTATCGCCAAAATGCACGGTACTGCTTATGTTGCTGGGCAAGTCGTTTGCGAAGCAGATATGACAGCCAGCTTGGTTAGAAAGAGCTAGTATTTATCAACGCAATTAGCAATTGAGAATTTATCTTTACAAATCCTAGATTTGAGTTTTTAGCCCAAAGTATATGATGATGTACTTTTTCTGGCTAATTATAAAAAATTGACTATGATAAACCGTCATAGTACAATTTTATACAGAAAAGATTTATTACTTTTGACTAATTCTTTTCAAATCTCAATGCAAAGATTACCGTAATTACCAAGCCTATTGATGCAGCCAATTTTGGCAATGTAAAAAAACTCAAAAGCGAGGTAATTATTCTGAAAACAATACCATGACACAACCGTTAGCATATATTCATCCAAACGCCAAAATCGCTGAAAATGTAGTTGTTGAGCCTTTTTCAACAATTTATCAAGATGTAGAAATTGGCGAAGGAACTTGGATTGGTCCCAACGTAACAATCTTTCCTGGTGCAAGAATTGGTAAAAATTGCCGAATTTTCCCCGGAGCGGTTATCTCTGCCATTCCTCAAGACCTTAAGTTTGACGGAGAAGAAACAGTAACCATCATTGGCGATAACACAACTATTCGGGAATGTGTTACCATCAACCGTGGCACAAAAGATAAATTTAAAACTGAAGTAGGAAAAAACTGCCTTCTGATGGCCTATGTACATATTGCCCACGATTGTATGGTCGAGGATAACTGTGTGATAGCCAATAGTGTACAAGTGGCGGGACATGTCCATATTGGCGAATTTGCACGTATAGGAGGCGCCTGTGCCATTCATCAGTTTGTCAAAATTGGTAAACATGTAATGATTTCTGGTGGCTCTTTAATCCGTAAAGATGTACCTCCTTTTACTAAATCAGCTCGTGAACCTCTTTCTTACGTTGGTGTCAATTCGATTGGCTTACGTCGTAGTGGCTTTAGTGATGAACAAGTAAACTTGATTCAGGATGTTTATCGATATATCTTCCTCAAAGGCTTTAATACCTCTGAGGCACTAGCAAATATTGAACAAGATATTGCTGCTACTCCTGAGCGCGATGAGATTGTCGAGTTTATCCGTAGCGCCGAACGTGGCATTATCAAAGGCCCTATTTGAGCATAGTGTTAAGACTTTTCGTACAATTCAACTAGGTAAGACAGCCCCGCTGTCTTACTTCTTTTTTTATGGAAATTATTACCGAAAATCTAGGAAAAAAATTTAGAAATGAATGGATTTTTAAATCTGTAAATCTCCACTTCCAAGTCGGAGCGTCATATACTTTTACAGGTTCAAATGGTAGCGGAAAATCAACTTTTCTTCAAATTTTATCAGGTTTCATTCCCGCTTCAGAAGGCAAAATCCTAGCTTCAAAAAACCAACAAACCCTAGAACTCGAACATCTTTATAGGGAAATCAGTATGGCAGCGCCATATCTGGAACTCATTGAAGAATTTACCTTAGAGGAACTCCTTCAATTTCATATTCAATTCAAACCCCTCATTCAATCGTATTCAATAAAGGACTTTATCGAATTTATTGAGCTTCCCAAAGCGAAACAAAAAGCTATTAAACATTTTTCTTCTGGAATGAAACAGCGTGTTAAGCTAGGATTAGCCTTTTGGTCTGATACTCCTATTATTATGCTCGACGAACCTTCTTCTAATCTCGATGCCAAAGCCACAGGTTGGTATCTCGAAAATGTACAAAAATACGCTCAAAACAGAATGCTCTTCATTTGTTCAAACCAACCCAATGAATACGAGTTTTGTCCTAATGTCTATAATATTCAAGATTATAAATAGCCCTTTGATAAGTTTTTAAGTCAAAAATAGACGGTAAGCTAAGGCTATATGAAGAGAATACCTATTTTTGTATTTATAAATTATTCTCAACAAAATAACGACTTTTGATTATGAAAAAAGTAGCTATCATTTTTGCTATCGTATTAGGAATACAAATTAGTACTAAAGCCCAAAGCAATTTTGGCGAAAAAATTTCAGAAAAAGGGGCTATCTCTACTACAGATTTAGCTAAAAAAATGGATGGTAAAGAACAAGTAAAGGCAAAAGTAACAGGTGTAGTAGAGTCGGTTTGCAAGGTAAAAGGATGCTGGATGAAAGTAAAATTGGAGGATGGCTCAAGTATGAGGGTTACTTTTAAAGACTATGGCTTTTTTGTACCAAAAGATATTGATGGAAAAACAGTGGTATTTGAAGGCCTTGCTCAAGTAAAAACCACCTCAGTTGGTCAATTAAAGCATTATGCGCAAGATGCAGGCAAAACACAGGAGGAAATCGAAAAAATTACTGAACCAGAAAAAGCGATTACATTTGTGGCAAATGGAGTAATTGTGAAATAGCATTGAATACATTGTGATTTGGTGAATAATTGATTATTCTTTAAATCCACCTTTCATCAGAAGAAAAGTCAGGCTTTTCTAATGTATTCTATTAAATGAAAAAGGCGGTCGAAAATCTAATTTCGATCGCCTTTTTCATTTATGGGCAATAAAAACCTAACATTTGAGTACTTTTCCCTCTAATGGTGAAACAGCTCAGGAATAATCATTCTCTCTGTCGTAATTCACTCAATTAGGTAGGTATGTCGAACTTCTTACTTTTGCGTAACCTTTAGGGTAGTTCCCCACAAAGCAATAGCAATTACAGAAACGAAATAAAGAATATTTCGAGAGTCAATTAATCCACGGCTTAAGGCTTCAAATTGATAATCCAAGCCAATTTGTGCCAGTATATAACCAAAAGAACCCATTAAGGATAGTTCTGCTAATTTTCCTACACCATAATACAAAATTAAACACATCACAAAGCCAATCACAAAAGCCACCACTTGATTATCAGTCAAAGAAGAGGAGAATACTCCCAAGGCAGCAAATACACATCCTAGGAAAAATAATCCAATGTAAGAAGTAATGACTGCGGCAGAATCAACGTTGCCTTGAGGATTACCCAATTGATATATCGAATAATAATATAAAAGTGTGGGTAATAATGATAATAGAATTAAGAAGCAACTAGCCAGATATTTTCCAAGAACAATTTCCCAAGTACCTAATGGTTTTGTAAATAGTAATTCGATAGTACCTGTCTTAAACTCCTCGGCAAAAGCTCGCATAGTGATAGCAGGAATCAAGAAAAGGAATATAAATGGAGCCACCTGAAAAAAGGAGCTCAAATCAGCAAATCCATAGTCGAGTACACTGTCTTTGAAAAACCAAACGAACAGTCCCGTTGTGATTAAAAACACGCCAATTACAATGTATCCAATAAGTGAATTAAGAAATGAATTGACTTCTTTCTGAAAAATTTGAAACATAGTTGAATTTTTGATTTACAGTTGTTCAACTGACTACCCCTATTAAACGAATTTGCTAGTGAAGAAGTATTTCTTCACTAGCAAAAGCCCATTATATCAAGCTAAACAAGATTTTCTTATACAAAGATTGGTTTTTCTTTTTTAACAATAGCCGAAATGAGCAATGAGAACAAAAAACCCAGAATTATACTTCCTAATACTCCCCACACAAACATTGCACCAGGACTCATAAATACTTTTGACATCTCTAAGGCTTGGTCAATTTGTTCAGGAGAAAGTCCCTTTTTCTCCATATCCTCCTCAGCTTTTTTCATGATTGGATCCATCGCAGTAGGGTCTATGAACTTCATATAAACAAAGCTATAGGTACTCGAAATAATTCCTGAAACTGCAGACGTCATGGCGCCAATCCCAAGACCTTGACCATAAGTCATAAAGTCATTGTTCTCTTTTCGGAACGATTTCATCGCCAAAAATGCACCAACAGCTATAACGACGTAGGCTACCCACCCTAGCGCTGGATTGCCTAGAAGCCCCATTACCATGATAAGTGTACTATAAATAACACTTAATATACCAATAATAACGCCCCATTTAAGAGCCACTTTTGTAGTAGTAGTTTGATTTTCCATGATTGATTTGTGAAAGTTTAGACTTTGGTTTAATAGCAAACTAGCGATTTGCTGATGCTATTTAACATACTGTCTACGATAATACAAAGAAATCATGATGGATGGTAAAATAGCAATAAGAGGGCGCTGTTTTACCTCCGTAAATGCAATCGAGGTTCGATCTATCGCCTTTATTCCAGCAATCAAGCTGTTATAATATTCGGGGTTGGTTTCTTTAACAATCTGCTGCTTGGCCATTGAATATTCTTTTACTGCCTCTACAACAAATTGAGATAAAAGCATTTGTCCATGCTCGGTAGAATAAAAAAGATACAATCCTCCCCCAACAAGCACAGATGCCGTAAGCGCTGTTATAAAACATACAGACAAGCCCTCCCAAAAGTGAAGCGTTTCGTCAGGATTATTTTTACGATATGCCTTTACCGCGAATATAGAAGCAATCAATATAAAGATATTGCTTGGGAACAATTTCCCAGATATAGGAATTATCCCGAGCAAATCTAAAACAAAGCAATATACAAGACACACAAATCCTGCTATTACACCAAACTTAAGAGCGTTTTTCCAGAATGTTTTATTAAACATAGATCGATAAGCGAATCAATGAAAAAATATTTCTATAAACTTTAAAATAAGCGATTCTATATCCTTGAAATCATCCTTTAGGACGATATAACTAGGCAATTACTACTAAAGCTTTACCTTTAAAAGTTTTCCCCAAGAATGGCGTATTTCTAGAATTTGATAAAATTTCGGTATAAGTCCATTCCTCATCCGTAGTAAATACCGTTAAATTAGCTTTGGTTCCTTCGACCAACTGAGGAACTGGCAATCTCAATATTTTACGGGGTTGTAGTGTTATTTTATCAATCAATTCCTCTAAAGAAAGGGTATGATTATAAGTATTCACCGCGCCAAAGAGGGTTTCGAGGCCAATAATTCCAAAATCTGCCATATCAAACTCTAGATTTTTGGATTCGTCATCGTGTGGATTATGATCTGAAACAATCGTATCGATAGTTCCATCAGCTAAACCTGCCCATAAGGCCTCCACGTCGGCCTTGGTACGCAAAGGAGGATTTACCTTGAAATTTGTATCAAAACCCATTACATCATCCTCTGTAAAACAGAGTTGATGAGCAGCTACATCGGCAGAAATTGGTAATCCTTTGGCTTTTGCCTGACGAATCAAATCAACCGATTCGGCACTCGAAATACAAGAAAAATGTAGTAGAGGTAATGTTGTATCTACCTCGGCAAACGGTGTATTTACAACATACTCTAGTAATTTCAAATCGCGCATGACCATAATTTCCTCGGCCATTTGTGGCATTCCTTTCATCCCAAGAAGGGTACTCACTGCCCCTTCGTGCATTTGTCCAAAATGAGTGAGATTGGTATCCTCAGGTCTGTTAATCAGAAGACTACCGATTGGCGAAAGGTATTGAAGCGTTTTGAGGAAAATATCTGGATTTTGAATAGGATGTTCGCCATCTGTAAAACCTACCGCACCTGCATGATGTAGGTCGATCATTTCGGTAAAATCTTTTCCTTCGCATTTGAGAGTTACTGCGGCCAAGGGATGAAATTTGATAATATCACCAGATTTACGAAGATAGTGGACACTTTCACGTGTTTGAACGGTTGGCTTGGTATTAGGCAACAACGCTATTTCAGAAAAACCACCTGCTAGTGCTGCTTTTTCTAGTGAATATAAACTTTCTTTATGTTCGTAGCCGGGGTCTTTGGCGTGTACACGCATGTCAAACCACCCCAAAGAAACACATAAATTTTCACCTTCAATAATTTCATCGGCCTCGGCAGACAGGCCCTCGCCAATTTGACGAATCACACCGTTTTCGATAAAAATATCTCTTACCTGTCCATTTAGATCAGCACCTTTTTGGATAATTTTTGCGGAACGAATCAGAATTTTCATTGTGCTATTTACTCGCATCGTACTTCGATATATGGTCAAAAAAAAGCCCTGAAAAACAGGGCTTTATACAAAATAGTAATCTAAATTAAAGTCCACAAAATCTTTTGTAAGTATCAAAATCCATCAATCCTTCTACTTCGGCAATATTTGATGGTTTGATTTTTACTAACCAACCTTCACCGTAAGCATCAGAATTGATAATTTCTGGTGAGTCAGTCACAGTTTCATTTACCTCAACGATTTCTCCAGCGATTGGCAAGAACAAATCAGATACAGTTTTTACTGCTTCGACTGTTCCAAATATGTCACCTTCAGCTAAAGTCTGACCTAATGTCTCGATTTCAACATAAACTATATCACCCAACTCGCTTTGCGCGAAATCAGTAATACCAACGATGGCAACGTCACCATCTACCTTAATCCATTCATGCTCTCTCGTATAGCGAAGTTCTTCTGGGAAATTCATCTCTTATGCGTTTACAGTTTGAAATTTGATAATTTTGTTGAAGAATTATGACGCAATTTACTGGAAAAACATCAAAATGACAATCTTTCAAACAATGATTTAATCAAGCTTACCTGTATGTTATGCAACACAACTCCTTATCCTTGAAATATACCTCTGATTAACAAGTTATTAAGGCTAATCTGATAAGCTGAAGCGTACTTGGAACCCAGCGGCAATTGTCGAACGATAGTATAAAGTTGAAACCCAAGGATTATTAAACATCTTATCGAAATACATACTTACGTTTAGCTTTTTATTTACGTTGTAGCTTACTTGTGGTCTAAACTGAAAGTTCACAAAGCCATTGGTTACTACAGTTTCTGCATCTAATTTACGTTGAATTGTTCTGGTATCTCTTACCGTCAAATTCATCTGAAACTTCATGTCGTTAGGTAATCTTACTTTTCGACCATTTACTTTAAAAGGGACAAGCATATTTGCCTTGGTAAAGCCCATACCGAACGTAAAGTCTTTGTTGCTTAATTCGGCCACTTGAGAGTTGGATAAATTTAGCCCTACACTTCTGTCCTGAGCGTACTCCAATCTAAGAGATATTTTGTTCTTAGTGGTTGCATTAAATCCTACGAATGGGGCAAATTTTTCTTCAAATTTAATGGTACTCATCACATACACAGGAATCAAAAACCCTTGCTCATTTACTCTACTAGAAAGTGGATATAGCATATTATCGATTTTCAATTCAAATGGATTGTCGTATTCTAAAGATGATACAAAATTCCCTACCGAATAAGTCGAGCTATATCTATGCGTAATCGAGATATTCGAAAAACGTTGTTTGAACCAACCTACATTGCTCAAACCATTATAATCCAACTGCCAGTTTGGTAGCGGGATATTCACGAATGGAGAGAAGCTAACCTTGTTGGGTGAAATACCACTATAAGCTGCAAAAAATGCTGGAATCAACACATCTTGCGAATTGATATCATACGACTCATTTCCATTGAAAACCCTCGAAGCCTCCAATCTTTCTTTGATGATATTTCTGTATGCCTTAAATCGATTAAAAATCGCCGAAGTTTCGTCGGGAGCATTACTGTCAAATGCAGTTAAGAATGACAAAAATGTCATTTGATAATTACCCGAACGCACTGGACTTTGATGTTTGTATGCCCCTCCCATTTCGGTAGGACGATAAAACTCTTGATAATTATCTGTTCTGCTCCATTTTCCTTCCAACTGTATTCTAAAATCTCTAAAAGGCTCTATTGAACTTCCGTAGGTAAAGTTTTGTGTTTTTGTTTGAACAAAAGGTACATTCTGAACTATACTCTTGGATAACCATCCATTAGAGGCAGCTCTTGTAAGTATATCATAATCTTGACTACCAGTCACAAAACCAAAGCCTGGAGCTGAACCATCTGCCGAACTCATCCCCAGAATCCCCGAACCAGGCATAAAGCCCGGTAAAGTGGTAGATTCATTTATGGTGTATTTAAAGTTGATACCTCGTATGGCCATGAGCAGACGAGTTACACTTCTAACAAAAGTAGGCTGAGGCTTTATAATATCTTCATCATCGCCGGGGCTTCTTGCTACATTTTTGCGCTCTACTCGTGGCTGGTTGGCCAATCGTAAAGCCCTTACTCTATTATACAAAGCCACAAAATCTATCTTTCCATTAATGCCTCGCTCTCTGGTGTTTTTTATCAAATTGCCTAAAGGAACATCCAACGAGTCACGACTATCGTATGAGCTTGCCACATATTGATAACCAAACTTATGACTATAATCTGCCGACATCCAGTCTGTCAAAGGAGATTTATTCAATGGTAATCGCCAAACAGCACCAAAGTTTTGTTCAAAATTTTTGGTACGCCCTAAGCTTTTTAGACTTCTCCAAACCGAATCTTTTTTGGCTTGTGTATCGATATCACCCTGTGGCTCGTCGATAATGGCTCGGGCATTGGCGGCATAGTTGATAATCACAGATTTGGTCAAGTTCCAACCTACATTATATTGGCGATTAAACATCCAATATTTTTCAAACATTGGGGCAACCCCATCGGTGGTCAAATCAGCGTTTCGCAATTGGGTTTTTACGAAATTGCGATCCATATCGGCGCGGACTGTAATAGAACTTGGCAAAGGAGAAATATTAATTTCTTTGATCCATCTTAATAAAGGATAATTGGATTTTATCCCTTTAAATGGCTCAATAGGCTTGGATGTACCTGCATAAGCATACATGATACCACCTCGGTGCGATACCTGACGGTATGCATCAATCAAAGTATTACTACGAGTTAGTTCGGCAAAGGAATAAGAAATTGCAATATTCTCGATATCCCATAAATGGGCTTTTCCTCCTGCTGTTTTAATTTTTCGAACGTTAGTTAAATTAATTGCTCGGCGTTCTGAATTATCCTCTACAATTTTTTGAAGCATAGCTCTTTTAGCAGGGTCCGAAATATTATTTAAGGACTGCTCAAGCGGAATGTCTGGATCTAGAGGATTAAAATGAGGCGTCGAGTTACTTTTATCATAACTGATATAAAGAGGAATTCGAAGCCCCCATTTGTCAGGAAAAAGTTTATCTAAATTTACCGTGGCCGCAATACCATAAGCATAAGAAGTTTCGCGCGAGCGTTCGGAGATTTTAGATTGAACACCTCCAAAGCCATAGCCCTTGTAGGATGCATTTAAAGTCACATTGGCAAAATCAGCCAACCTAATGCCCAGCTTCCCAACAGCAGCGTTTCCAGCAGTTTGGTCAAAACCATTTGAACGAAGCTCATCTACCCAGATACAGAAAGATTTGGGTAGTTCATCTGGGGTTTTTGGATTACGAACCCCAATCATAAGAGACATGACGGCGCTCAAATCTGGTCGACCCACCACTCGTATTCTGTACAGTTGTCCATTATTTCCTACAACACTATCCACCAAATAAGGTGTTGTCAATGCCACCTGAGCCTTATCTCTTTGTAGTTTTGCGGCACGAAGCGCATCAAATGGTATATCGATTTCATTTTCGGCAGGCCAAACCTCTGTATCCAAATATGAACTTTTTCCTTTTGGTGTAATCGTTAAGCCACGAGTTTCTACTTCATAGTAGTTATCTGTCTGATCTGTACCAATTCTTACAAATGCCGAAATGTCTCCGCTTCTAGTGTTAGCATCATCGGTTTCGGTATGAATAAACATTTTCAAATTTTTATAATTCAAAAAGTCAAAAACAGTATTTTTGAAAACTGCTCTTGAATCACCGTCTCTCAAACCATCCACACATAGGGACATCGATTGCTCATTTAAGGCTACGTTGTTGACAGTAGTTACATCTCGGTCGCGCTGAAACCCAGGAGGTACTGTATAAGGAACAGTCTTGCCAGATTTATTGGCAGGGCCATTTTCATCGATATTTACTGTCGATACTCTAAAATTGGCATCATAAGGCTCTGGCACTTCTTGTAATCCTCTCGGATTCAAATCCCCTGTGTAGGTACGATATTGATATCCCGAAAGCTGAAATGATGCAAAACGGAATACCACAGGAGCTTCCCAATCGGTCATGAACATTCGGATAAAGCGCATAGATTTGAATCCGTTGATATTCCCGACTTTGTTAGTATAATTTTTGATTGGAATTCTAAACAAATACCAATTGACACCACCTTCGGTTATTTGGTCTACGATGTAATTTTGACCAACTGCCATTTTTTCTTTTTTCATCTCGAGCTCATACTCGTAATAGGCATCAGTGTCTGTAATCGTATTATCATTGTTTAAGTCCTCTCGATCTGGTTGTTGATTACTTGCTTCAGTATATCCCGATGCTGTACTTGTGGACGATGGAGGTGAGTTATTTTCCAAACCCATATAACTTTTGTATCGCTTTACCAAACTAGAGGTATTACTAAAGCGTTCATTAAGATAATGGATAAAATCATCTCCAGAAGGGTCTTCTTCTACTTCAGCTTTTGTGTTGGCATCAATATTAAGTCCTTGTATTGTTCTGACATAATCTGCAAACTTTGCTTTTTCATTCCAGACATTATCAAAACTAGTCGGATTATTTGGTAAACCATCCAAGCCAACATCCTGCTGTTCTCGACCATTTTGCAAGTCGAAGGCATTTGTTACAAATTGTCTGGTAGGCGCTAATCCCCAGACGGTAGAATCTACATTGGCCAATGCCCCTTGTGTGATTTTTTGACCCACAGGAATACCATTTTCAAAGTTGTAACGACTATCTGGAATAAAATCCTCCGAAATATCGCCAAGGTTGAATACAAGTTTACCCCCTGTTCGATTCCTAATCAAACTAGCCTCTTTATCTTTTTCAAATTCGCCCGTGGCTCTAACAATACCTGTTCTATTTCCAGAACTAGGAGTAGCTCCTGCATCCACATCGGCAAATGGGTCCATCATCCAAAATTCTAAAGTTTCGATATTGGCATTATCAAAATCTGTATCAGAAGAAATTGCCCTAGTGATCGCACCGAAGTTCTTTTTGGGATTGGCAATAAACTGGTCTAACCTCGGATTATAGTTATATAAACCTCTTTCATTAGGAAAGTACGAAACATCCAAAATACCCACAGGTATATTGATATTGTTGGCAATAGAACGATTGGGAAATAAGGCTTGTGAAGAAACCACCCGTTCGTAAGCATAATTGGCAACATCCTGAGAATTGATTCCCAAATCGCCAGTCTCTAGACTACTCGTTCCATACAAACTATAATCTACGGTATAAGCAGAGATTTTGGCTCTATTAAAATTACTTTCGGTAGAGTTTGGTGAAATAATTGGAACCAGCGTTTTGGGAACGGAGCCAGGTCGCCAAGCGTTTGCTTGAGTATTGAGACTAAAAATATTTCGAGCAGATTCAAAGTCATCGATAAAGGCATTGCTGTTTACTGCGCTATTCACTCCGGGTATTAATCTGGCAAATTCGCCTTGAAAATCAATCGCAGAGGTTTCTTTTGTAGAGATTAGAGGAAGTGCATCCACCAATCGTGTCAGCAATAACGATTTTTTTTGAATAGCCGCATCCAACCCAAACATGGTATTGTTGATAGGTTCATTGCCAATTTGTACCCTTGTCAAAAACGCTGGAGGTGTTTCTGACAAATGTTGAAGTGTTCCACCAAGGTGAATATCCTTTCCGAGGGTATAGTCTATATGCGTTCCTAGTAAAGTTCTAATTTGGTTATTGAAAAGGTCGGGTTTCTCATAACAAATTCTGATTTCACGACCCGAGTTTGAGATACCACTGTTCAGAATTTTGACACGACCTACCTGTGGTTCTACGATAAAATCTACACCAGGTGTAAGAGAAACTCCCCCAGCTGTTACTTGAACCGAATTTCCATCAACACCCAATGGTAATGTTACATCACCTCCAAGAGACGATTGATAACTACCTTTTAAGAAAAATTTATTTTTGCTAGCTATTTGTTGTGCATCCGCTAATGTAGATGTGTATAGTTTGTCAAAAACATATTTATCTACAAACTGTGACTCGTCCGAATCAAATTTCTTTCGGAGAGTACCGCCAAATGGCTCCAATACGGGAAAGATAATCTTCCCATTTTTACTATCGATGGTTACGCCTTCAATAAAGTCAAAATTACCATCTACTTGTCGGTCGCCATTTTGGTTCAATTTATCTAAGCCCAGCACCTGCACCAAAGGAATATCTTTGACATTACGACCTTCTAGCAAACTAGGATTATCAATACCAGTATTATCGTCTTTATAAATTACCCGTAATTGGAAGCCTGTTTTGGAGATTTGAGAACCATTTAAAGAATAAACGTTTTTCATCATCAAGTTCCACATCGGGTGATTCAATACGTTACGAATGGTAGATGACTTCAACAACTTCAAAACCAGCACCTCATTATCTTGGCGATTCTGATAGTCTTCTGTCAACTCTCCTACTTTGTATTTTTGTCCATTCATGGTATACTCATAGGCCACCGCAAGCACTTCATCATTTCGTAGGGGAGTTACCAAAGAAATATATCCCAGCTCTGGACTAAAGCGATATTCTCTTTCTGTTAGCTTCTTTGCTCCTCTCAACACGTCAAAGTCAGTGCCTTTATCTAGTCCATCAGAGGTCAACAAACTTGTTGTTTGGTCTGCTTTTCTAATTTCTGCATTCGCCGTATTAGGGTCGAGGTATTTGGTATAAAGGGTATTATTTTTATTGTTCACAGGGGTGCTTCCAGTGGCACCAGAGGCGGCAGTCACCCCGTTGTTTGGATTGTAAGGGTTGGTGGGCGCTCCCTCACCTAAGTCCGAAAAACCTACAATATTACGTAGTGTTTCGGTATTCTGAGAACGGTTAGTAACATATACTTCCAAACGAGTAATAGTAATACCCGAGGCGATATAGGCAGTTTCGGTACTAGTATTTGAACGAGAGCTTTGAGTAATATCAGTTGAAGAGCCTGTGCCATTCAAAGAGCTAGTCGAAACGCCCGAAGACATAACCGAGACGCTTTTCAATGAGCTTTCATACTTGTTACGGAAAAAGGTAGAGAGGAAAAAGTGACGGTTTTCATCGTAATTATCAGCACGAATTTCAAAGGTTTTACCCTGAGACCCACCTCTCAAGGTAATACAATCTTGTTTGGAGCGCTGTTGAGCAGCCACAAGCGTAACGTCCACTTTACCAAAACGCATTAAAGTCTTGAGACCAAAAAGATTTTGAACGCCTGGAATTAGCTGACTATTGAGTGTCCAAGATGTATTTCCAACTTCGATGTTTTGTAGTATATCTTCTTCATTTGAACGCCAGTTAAGTTTAAGTTGATTTTGAAAATTAAAACTTGCTTTAGTATCAAAATTGGTATTCAGATTAAACTTATTTCCGATTTTACCTTGAAAATTAATTTGTGCTTGTTCATTAAAATTCAGGTTTCCAATGTAGCGTTGTTGAACAGGAATGGCAGGGTTATCAATAAACTGTCCAATGTATCCGATATCGAGGAGGATGTTACCATTGGGTTTAAAATCGATTTCACTTCCTCCAAAAATTCGGTCAATTGCTGGTGGTAATTCTATTTTTGGTAAAATACCCCTCCCTCTAGTTTCGTCTTTCCCATCTTGAGAGGCGGCATATTTTTTCCAATAATCTCTCACAAAGCGATTTTGTTGTACTTTCTGATATTCCTCAAAGCTCATTTGTTGAGGAGGACGATAATGGGCATCCGAACCTGTTAGTTTTTCATAAACTGTAACACGTCCTGCCGAATCCAACTTGAACTCGGTAGAAGTAGACTTAGTATCCTTGATGATAAATGGAGAGGAAGGAGATCGATCTGTGAATCTATTGGTATATCGGTCTTTAATTTTATATTTCGGACGACGCCCTGATTTTTGTACCGTATCTTGAGGTACTACAACATTCACAAATGAACTCACTGTCCAAAGAGACTTTGGACTTCGCAATGGGAACTCCCATGCCAACGAAGCGAATACCGATAAAACTAAACTTCCAGAAAGTATGTAAAACTTTTTCCTATGCACAGTTGATTGCTTAAATGTCAATAATCTTGGTGAATTGAAAATGGCACAACAAAGCCAAAACGTCCAACAAGCTCTTATATTTTGGCGCATGGGATTTTTTTAGAAGCCCATGCTATAATTGTGGCTAAATTGTCTATCAAATTATCGAAGGGCAAGCTTAATAAGTTGCTCAACCGATAAGCCCTCGCCCTCTTTCTTGATGATAGTATCCAAACTCTTCTCGGCGACGTTTTTAGGAATACCCAATGTTACTAAAGCTGCCAATGCCTCTGCACGAACTTTATTGCCCGAAGGAACCAATAAGGTGGTTTGGGTTCCTCCTATAAGTGCTTCTTTCTTCAATTTATCCTTCAACTCAATAATGGCTCTTTGTGCGGTTTTGGCGCCTATTCCTTTGATACTTTGAATCGTTTTGACGTCTTCATTTACTAATGCCTGTCGTATTTCGCCTGATGATAAGGACGACAGCATGATTAGCGCAGTATTGGGACCTATACCCGATACACTAATCAAATCTAAGAATAATGTTTTTTCATCAAACTCTTTAAAACCATACAAAACATGAGCATCTTCTCGAATATTGAGGTATGTATAGAGTTTACAGCGTTCTGTGCCATCTTGAAGTGCGCTGTAAGTTTGTAGAGATATCTTGATTTCGTATCCTACTCCTTGAACATCAATAATAACAAAAGCAGGATCTTTGTGAGCGAGCTTACCATCTATATAGGCAATCATAATTCTAATTGTTTGAATAATAAAGTTTGATGTATAGCCAAAGAAATACTCCTATTCAACTCAATAGGGTTATTTTATGCAGAATTGTGAAATGAACTACTCAAGTTTGCTGAATCTTTAACCAAATCTCTAATAATACTATACAAAATCATACCAGTTTATTGCGTACGAAGGAGCATTTTTTGTACCAATAAAGCAATAAGGTTGAATAAGCCCTGAGTATTTACATCTTTCAAAAATACAGAAAAAGTCCGCATAAGCCAAATTTGCTTAGATACGGACTTTTGTAAAATACTTTTGGGGAAAATAATCTTTTTAGGATACCCTTAGCTTCATCCCTGCTTTCACAATATTTCCTTTTATCCCATTCATTTTTTTCAATTTTTCTACCGAAATACCTCCATAGCGCTGAGAAATATTCCAGAGGGTATCGCCTTCTTCTACAGTATGAAACTTGATTTTCCCTTTTCGAATATTCTCTCTATCCTTCGTATTAGAACTAGCGTATTTCTCTGAGCTTGTAACAGCATTCTCTTTGAAAATCACCAAAGTTTGACCTGTCTGAATTCCTGATTTACGAAGTTTATTCCAAATTTTCAAATCATAAACCTCTACATTGTATTTGTCTGCAATCGCAAATAGATTATCACCTTTACGAACTTTATAGGTAATTTTCTTTGGTTTACGTTTGATTACATCTTCAACATCGTCTTCTATGAGTTGTTCTTTAGCCTTGTTGGGTATCGTAGCTATTGGAACCGAGTCTTCCTGTGTTTGCGACTGATTAGCTAGCTCTACCCCTACTGTAATCAGGTTATTGGGTATTTTGGAAGCCGAGTCCATAATCATAGAACGATTAGATTTGAAATAAGCTAATTCGTTTTTGGGAAGCCTAAGCGAAAAATTGCGAGTATTGTTAGGTAAAATATGAGTAAGTATATGAGGATTTAACTTTTGGATACTTTCCAAATTGATATTTGCCATGGTGGCTAATTTATCTAAATCCAAGTAAGAGTTAATCTGAATCGTATCGTGTTCAATTGCCAATTCATAATTTTCGGGAACAATATCATGTGAGTCTGCGTGATTCATCATATATAATATACCAATATATTGCGGTACATATCCACGAGTTTCTTTTGGTAGGCAGTTATAAATATCCCAAAAAGTTTGTCCACCATTACATCTTCTGATGGCACGGCGCACATTACCTGGCCCGGTGTTGTAAGCTGCCAAAACCAAATGCCAATCTCCAAAAATATTATACAATTGACGCATATAGCGGCAGGCTGCCTCTGTAGCCTTTTCAGGATCAAAACGCTCGTCTACATAGTCATCTATCTTTAGTCCAAAATCTAATCTCGCAGTTTTTGGCATAAATTGCCATAAACCACCAGCACCCACGCGTGACATCGCCCTAGGATTTAGTCCAGACTCTATCAAGGACAAGTACTTAAGCTCATCGGGCAATCCGTATTTTTTAAGATATTTCTCATAAAGTGGGAAATACATATCTTTTCGTTCGAGCATAGTTTTTGTAAACGAAGGTTTACGAAAAGCAAAATACTCTACAAACTGATGTGTAATGCTATTGTAAGTAAGTGGAATTTCTTTTTGAAGAGCTTCCAAACGAGGCTTTACGATGTTGGGGTCTATCAACCACGTTGGTTCAACAATTGCAGGCGGAGTTGTAGCCTGAGGATAGACTGGCTTTGCCGAAAGCGTGTCTACTGTACTTTGATTTTCGGTATTCGATGAGGCTGCCGATACTTGTGCTTGGCTGGAGACTCCAACCAACAACAGAGAACCTGCCAAAATCGAACGGAATGTAGTCAATATCATCTAATTCATTAATAAAGATTTAAGGAATATATTTCTTTGGCGTGTTAATTTTCTCACTACTTTTGGACAAAATGAGGAGTATCTAAAACACTTTTCTATGTTGAATTTCTTTTGGCAGCGTAATTATCCAGTCTTTTCACCTATCTATATCTTTGGATATTAAACAAAGTTACTGATTTTTAACTAAGTAAACCACACTTTTATTGTACCTCAAAAACAAAGTATTGAATTATTACAAGAAACATTAAGAATACTTCAATTTTAGAGGAATTTCTAAACTTGTCACTGTATGTATCTGTGGGGTTATAGAAAATTGTGTAGACCAAACTATCTCAAGAAACAAAAAGTCTAACATCAATCTAGTTATAGACTTATGTTAGACTTAAAGTTGAGTTATAACATACTCTTTTTGAGTAGTGTTGCGCTTAAGAAATATGTCCTTAATAAAGGCTTTTAGCAAAACTTAACAATGCCTCCTCTTGGAAAGCACCTGCCATAATCTGAAATCCAATTGGCATACCTTCTGCATCAACACCATTCGGAATAGATATGGCTGGTAAGCCCACAACATTGGCTTGAACGGTAAACAAATCACCCAAATACATTTGAATAGGATCTTCTGTTTTTTCTCCAATTTTGTAGGCAGTAGTTGGGGTAGTTGGACATACCAAAAAGTCATACTGAGCTAACAACTGGTCAGTATAATCTTTGATAAGTCTTCTTACTTTTTGAGCTTTTGTATAATAGGCATCATAATAGGATGCACTCAAAACAAAAGTTCCCAACATGATTCGTTTCTTTACTTCTTTCCCAAAGCCCTCAGCTCGAGATTTTTTGTACATCGACATCAAGTCTGTAGCTTGATTAGAACGATGACCGTATTTGACGCCATCAAATCGAGACAAGTTTGAGCTTGCCTCTGCCGTAGTCAAAATGTAATAGGTTGGCAAAAAATATTTTATTAGAGGAAACTCTACCGCTTCTACGGTGTGTCCTGCTGCTTTCAAAGCTTCTAATTTGGCCAAAGTAGCTTCCCTAACCTCTGGCTGAAGCCCAGGGCTATCCACTGCATCTTTCAAATAACCAATTTTTAGGTTTGTGCTTGAGGCGCTCAATTTCGAATATTCAGGTACCGCTAGAGTCGAAACTGTACTATCTTGTTCGTCTTTACCAGCAATAATTTCTAATAAAATGGCAGCGTCCTCCACTGATTTTGTGATTGGCCCTATGCAATCAAAAGACGAAGCATAGGCAATCAGCCCCCATCTTGAGACCCTTGTGTAAGTTGGCTTCAACCCAACCAAACCACAAAAACCAGCAGGCATTCGTACCGACCCACCTGTATCAGTACCTAGAGAGGCGAGACACATATCAGCTTGTACCGCAACCGCCGAACCACCAGAAGAACCACCCGCCACACGATTTTCGCCAAGAGCATTAAGACAGGCTCCGTAAGCTGAATTTTCGTTGGTAGAACCCATCCCAAATTCATCACAGTTTTGTGAACCAATGATGATGGCATCTGCCTCTATCACTCTCTGAACAGCCGTGGAGGTAAACTGAGATTCAAAACCTTCTAAAATTTTACTTCCTGCTGCTGATGGATGGTCTTTGTAGCATAAAAGGTCTTTTATACCTATTACCATACCTGCCAATTTCCCAGCGGTTCCTGCTTTGATTTTTTGATCAATGATATCAGCCTTGGTTAAGGCTTCTTGATCAAACACTTTCAAAAACGCATTCAGCTGGTTATTTTTTTCAGTAATATTTTGAAGATAAAATTCAACGAGTTGGCGACAGGTAAGCGTTCCTGCATATAAATCAGCTTGAATACTCTGTAGTGATGTATAGTTTTTCAAGGTAACAGAAAGTAAAATAATGGTAATAACTATAAAAAACAAGAGCATAGTCAAGAGAGCAATGCAGTCTCGACTATGCAATTTTGTAAGGTAATAAGTACAAGAAAACAGCTAGTTAACCGCTATTTTCGGCATTTTGAAAAGCGCTACTTGAGCTAAAGCTTTCCAAAAATAGCCAATGCTATTTTGTATCGTCCAAACCTTTTGTAATTTGATCTTGAACGTCTTTTTGAGCGTCTTTGAATTCTTTGATACCTTTACCCAATCCTTTCATTAATTCAGGCAATTTTTTTCCACCAAAGAATAACAACATAGCTAAGCCAATCAACAATAATTCGCCGCCGCCTAAACCGTTCAAGAATAATAAGATTGAAGTCAGTTCCATTTCCGTATTGAGTTAAAAATTTTTGTAAATATACTTAATGATTTTGGATTATGGACTTTAATTACCCGATATTTTGGGAATTAAGCCCTTGATAAGTTTTAGTTTATCTACTCACGATTGAGGTCTTGAAAGAGCTGATTTCGCTCCCATGCCTCAAAATTTTCGATATCCTCTTGCAATGCTCTAAACAACCATAATACAATCGCAAGGTCGTCTGTCAGGCCAATAATGGGCAAAATATCTGGAATTACGTCTAGTGGCGAAACAAAGTAAATCAAAACTGCTACAATTTTGAGAATTGTTGGCCAAGGTACTATACGGTATTGTCCCGATACATACGCTTTTACCATCCTCGACAAAGTAGTAAGCTTGTCGGTTAGGACCTGACCAACCCCTTTATTTTCTTTGTCAGCAACCTCTTTTGCTTTGGAAAGTACCTCTCTTAATAATTCCAACAGCGCCAAGCTACCCATGGCATATTTGTTGGCCTTCTTGGTAGCACTCTTAAAAAATATTGAATTTAAAACTTTCGAAGCCAAATCTTCTTGTGCCATATTTTTTATTTATTTAACAGAACTTGGGCACTAATTTATCTATATTTCGCTTAATATAGTATAGCTAATCTAGGAAATACATACCCCTTAATTTTTAGCGAAAGTTAGTAATTTTCGAACTGTAGTAAAACTGAAAACGTAAGAACTGCTCATTTTGATATACAAACGTATAGATTCATATTTAAAAATGACAGAAATCAATTGATAATCAAAATATTGCTTAATATCACACCTTGATTTAGCTGAATTTAAGGTCTTAATCGGGCAAATATACCATTTAGCAACTTTCCTATAAAAAATTTACATAATTTTAGAAATCTATGTTTTCAGAATGCCTAAATGCTTTACATTTGTGAGGGTCTTGCTACAAAGACTTCCAATGCAAAAATGTATAGGTTTGAGCAAAATTCAAGGCATTGTTCTCCATTATGAAAGCATTGATTGAATCATTCTATTTAACAAAACAATTAATCAAAAATCATCATGTCTAAAATAACTGTCGTAGGTGCAGGGGCCGTGGGTGCTACTACTGCCGATAACATTGCTCGTAAAGAATTAGCAGACGAGGTCGTTTTGCTGGATATTAAGCAAGGGTTTGCAGAAGGAAAAGCCTTAGATATGTTCCAAACAGCTGCGCTATTGGGCTGGGACACAACTTTAACTGGTGTTACGAATGATTACTCAAAAACTGCTAATTCAGACGTAGTTGTGATTACGTCGGGGCTTCCACGTAAACCAGGAATGACACGCGAAGAGCTCATCGGGGTGAACGCTGGCATTGTAAAATCGGTAGTGGATAATATCTTGCAATATTCTCCTGATGCCATTTTTGTAATCGTATCAAACCCAATGGATACCATGACTTATTTGGCTTTGAAAGCTTCTGGACTTCCCAAAAACCGTATTATCGGTATGGGTGGTGCTTTGGATTCAGCTCGCTTCAAATGCTATTTGTCATTGGCCATGAATGTTTCTCCAAACGACCTTCATGCTACTGTGATTGGCGGTCATGGCGATACTACTATGATTCCATTGAAGCGCCTTGCCACATGGAATGGTACGCCTGTAGCCAACTACTTGGACAGCGCGACGCTTGATAAAGTGGCGGCTGATACAATGGTAGGTGGTGCTACGCTGACGGGTTTATTGGGTACTTCGGCTTGGTATGCCCCTGGTGCGGCATCGGCAGCAGTGGTTGAATCAATTATTCGTGACGAAAAACGTGTTATTCCTTGCTCGGTGTTGCTAGAAGGCGAATATGGACAATCAGATATTTGTTTGGGTGTACCAGTAGTTCTAGGGAAAACAGGTTGGGAAAAAATCATTGATTATAACCTCAACGAAGAAGAACAAGCCTTATTCAGCAAATCAGCTGATGCAGTTCGTAATATGAATAATGTACTTTCAACACTTAGCTTGTAAGTAAATATTAGAAAAAAGAGGTTGTCTGAAATCAGACAATCTTCTGTTACTTGATACCAAAAAAGCGGTCAGAAAACAATTTCTGACCGCTTTTTGTTGCTATGCTCTTTCCTTTTAATGAGCTTTTGTACAAAAATTTATTTTGCATCGGGAGCAAAATCTAGCCTTGTGACAAAATACTCTGTATCTCCCATCCACGAAAATTTCATATATCTCTGTTCATAATGCAAACGAACACGCTTACCTGTAAGCATCGCATCTTCTAACTGCTGGACAATTTTCGCATCGTTGTTGTCGACTGTAAATGCCCACATATTATTTACCATATTTCCGACTTGCCCTTGTGCACCTACATTGAGCTCGCCCTCAAAGGTTTTGAACAACACCCCTTTTTTAGAGAATTTTGAAACCACACCAGCTCTTTCGCCCTCAGAATAAGAAACTTTAGTGAGTAAAAAAGACCCGACAACCGCCATGAGTCCGATACTTATTATACTGATAACTACTTTTCTAAAAAAGGCACTTGTTGCTTTTTTTGCGGCGTCGAATTGTTCGTTGAATGCCATACTTGTTTGGAAGTTTTATGTTAAAATTATCTTGCTGTTTAGTAAGATGAAGCTTTGTTTTATGCAAAAAGCTTCATCTTTAAACTTCGTATTTCGTTCTTATTTTTCGAAAAGACCAATATGATAGCCTTTCCAAATTTGCGAAACTTTAGGAAGCTTTACAATACATCAGACGAGATAAATTCAAAAGAATACTATTTTGAACGAATGGCAATAACTGGGTCCATTCTGGCAGCAGACCACGCTGGGATAATTCCAGATAAAACCCCGATAATGGTAGAGGTAAATAAGCCCCAGAAAATATTTTTAAAACTTAAAATCAAGGTCAACGAGCCTAATGGCACAAAAGATAATAGCCAAACAATACCAATCCCTACCAATCCACCAATCAAGCTTAATAATACTGACTCGAAGAGAAACTGAAAAAGGATAAAATAATTTTTAGCTCCTAATGATTTTTGAATACCAATAATATTGGTTCTTTCTTTTACAGAAACAAACATGATATTGGCAATCCCAAAGCCACCAACCAATAACGAGAACAACGCAATAAAGAAACCGCCAATATTTAGTTGAGCAAAAATAGAGTCAAAAAACTTGACTGCGCCATCTAATCTATTAATCGAAAAGTTTTCTTCTTGAGTTGGTTTCAAACCGCGTCTACCTCTCATCAAGCCAGTAACTTCCCCTTCTAGGGTTTCTTGCCCATTGTCCCAGTCAAAAGCCTTAATAGCAATATCAGGCTCAGGTTGGTCTTTTTGAAAAACATTGGCATAGGTGGTGTAAGGAATATACGCTCTATCATCAGGCGAACCACCCAAACTAATCAGGTCTTCACCCTTCAATGGCATGGTACCAATAACCCTAAATTTGATTCCATTTACTTTTATTTCTTCGCCAATTACATCGTTTTGATTTGGAAATAAAGCTGCCTTAACCTTGGCGCCAAGAATAATGGAGAAGGCCGAATTGTCTGTTTCATTTGGCATAAAATAACGTCCTTCTCCAACTGGTACGTCGGAGATTTGGTTATAATCATAACTTACCCCAGCCAAACGCACCTCCATACTATTACTTTTACGCTTAATGGTAGTCATTCGGCCATCCATAATCGAAATGGCTTGAGCATTTTCTAAATTTTCCTTCAAATATTGGTACTCGGCATACTTCATGTTGGGTCGGTTGATGTATTTCCACCAAGGATAACTATTACTCATAATCCAAGGCCATTTGCCCACATACACAACCCCTTTTCCAAATGAGTCAATCTGGCTCCTGATATTCATGTTCATAGAGTCAACTACTGTGAACACTGCTACAATAGAGAAGATACCCACCGTTACACCAAGCAACGACAAGGTAGTTCTGAGTAAGTTGGTGCGTAAAGCTTGCCACGCAAAGCGAAAGCTTTCAAAAATTTGTCGAAGAAACTTCATATATGCTGTAAGATGAATAAACGTATGAAGACACCCTTTATAGTTTTCTCATAAATGGTAATTTAAAATTACGAGAGAGTGTTTCGAAATCAAATTAAGAAATGACCAATAGCACTTTCTGACAACATGAGTGGTAATATAAGTTTAAGACTGGAAATAAAGTTGAAAACTTTGTTCATTATTGCAAAGGCAAATCCTAAATTTACGGTCGGTTTTACCTACTCACTAACCGATTCTTTCATTAATGGTCAAATGACATGAAAGATTAGTGTTGCTAATCCTAATGGCTCAATAGCATGTCAAAAAAGCTTACGATTTCTAATTTCAAAGACTTGCAAGTCAATTTTGCAGGTGAGTTATTCTATGATAATTCGGCAGAACATCAAGCCCAAAAGTTGATTTACTCAACAGATGCTTCGGTTTATCAAGAAAAACCTATCGCTGTAGCTGTACCCAAAACAAGTACAGACATCCAAGCACTCATTCAGCTGGCGAATGAATATCAGGTAACCTTGATTCCTCGTTCGGCAGGAACTTCCTTAGCTGGGCAGGTAGTAGGAAAAGGAATCATTGTTGATATTTCGAAATATTTTAATCAAATATTGGAAGTCAACCCCGAAGAACGATGGGTGAGAGTTCAGCCTGGGGTTATTCGTGACGATTTGAATGCTTTTTTAAAACCCTACGGATTACTTTTTGGCCCTGAGACCTCCACGTCGAGCCGTGCTATGATTGGGGGAATGATTGGAAATAACTCTTGTGGACTTCATTCGATAGTATGGGGCGATACCCGAACTCATCTACTCGAAGCAAAGGTTTTGTTGAGTGATGGCTCCGAAACAGAATTTAAGGCTTTGGATAAAAAAAGTTTTTATGAAAAAGCAAGACTCTCCACCCTTGAAGGGCACATCTATCGAGAGGTACATCGAGCCCTCAACAACCCTCTTATTCAAGAGTCCATTGAAAATGCCTTTCCCAATAAAAATCTTACTCGACGCAATACAGGGTACGCTTTAGATATGCTGAGCGACAATGAGATTTTTCAACCAGCTTCTCATCTGTCTTTCAACTTTTGTAAATTACTTGCAGGGTCGGAAGGAACACTGGCGTTTGTGACTGAAGCAAAACTTAAGCTTCTTCCCCTTCCTCCTACTGAGACAGCTTTGGTTTGTATTCATTGTAATTCTATTGGCGAATCGCTTCATGCCAATCTTATTGCCCTCAAGCACCATCCCATGGCTTCCGAACTGGTTGATAAATATATTCTTGATTTTACCAAAGGACATCATGAATATCATAAAAACAGGTTTTTTATAGAGGGCGACCCTCAGGCCATCTTAATGGTAGAGTTTATGGCAGACACACAAGAGCAACTCACTCAAATGTGTAATGCCATGATTCAGGATTTGAAAGAGGCTCATTTGGGTTATGCTTATCCAATTATTAGAGGTGCCGATACCAAGCCCGCTTGGGATGTCAGAAAAGCTGGCTTAGGGCTTATCCGAAACCTTCCGGGCGACACTCAGCCTGTTAATCTTATCGAAGACTGCGCAGTTGCTCCCGAACATTTACCAGCCTACATAGATGAATTAGGTTTACTATTAGAAAAACATGGCCTCAATGCTTCATACTACGCTCATGCTGGAGCAGGCGAACTGCATGTCGAGCCTATGATTAATCTCAAAACCGAAGAGGGTAAACAGCTTTTCAGAACGGTATTGGCTGAGACTGCCGCTTTGGTTAAGAAATATGATGGTTCTTTGAGCGGCGAGCACGGCGATGGTCGTTTGCGTGGTGAGTTCATACCATTTATGATGGGTAAGGAAGTTTACGATTTGTTTAGAGAAATCAAAAATATTTTTGATAGGAAAAAAGTTTTCAATGCTAACAAAATTGTAGATACCCCTCCAATGAACGAATTCTTGCGTTATGAAGCAGGAAAAGTACCCAATAAAGTTGAAACGATTTTTGACTTTAGTAAACAAGAGAGTATCCTACGCTTAGCAGAAAAATGTTCGGGTTCTGGCGATTGCCGCAAAACAGAGGTAACTGGCGGCACCATGTGTCCAAGTTATATGGCCACTCGTCAAGAAAAAGACACAACACGAGCGAGAGCCAATATTCTTCGACAATTCTTAACAAACTCCACACAAAACAACCCATTCAATCATCCCGAAATCAAGGAGGTTATGGATTTGTGCTTGTCTTGTAAAGGCTGCAAAGCAGAATGCCCATCTCAAGTAGATATTGCCAAAATGAAGGCAGAGTTCTTACAGCATTTCTACGATGAAAATGGTATTCCTCTACGTACAAAAATGATTGGAAACTTTACCAAATCGCAAGCTTTGGGAATGAATTTTCCAAAAATTTATAACTTTTTTGCCCAAAATACCTTTACAAGTCGACTTATTAAAAAGACGTTGGGCTTTGCTCAGGAACGTAGTCTACCTACCTTAGGAGACATTACCTTGCGCGAATGGCAACTAAAGCGCTTGAAAACACAGGCTAAACGTCAAAAAAATAGTATTAAGCCATTAAACTTCAAAGCTAGCAAAATCAGAAAACAAGGAAAGGTATACCTTTTCTGCGATGAGTTTACCAATTATAATGATGTAGAACTTGGCAAAACTACCATCAAATTACTAACCGCCTTAGGATACGAGGTTCATATTCCTGAGCATATCGAGAGTGGTCGCACTTATCTTTCGAAGGGAATGGTAAAAGAAGCTCAGAAAATTGCGATTCAAAATGTAAAATTATTAGCAAAAGCACTCGAAGATCAGAGTCCCATTATCGGTATTGAACCTTCGGCAATTTTAACTTTACGGGATGAATACTTAGATTTGGTACCACCAGAATACCGTGCAGAAGCAGAACTAGTTGCTGATAATACCTATCTTATCGACGAATTTTTAGCACAAGAAATCGACAAAAAACGTATTTCATCAGATTGGTTTACTAAAGAAAAACGCTTGATAAAACTTCATGGACACTGTCATCAAAAGGCGCTTTCTTCAATGATTCCAACCAAAAAGCTCCTTTCTCTACCCAAAAACTTTGAGGTACAGTTAATTCCTTCTGGATGCTGCGGAATGGCTGGCTCTTTTGGCTATGAAGAAGAACATTATGAAACATCCATGAAAATTGGCGAACTCGTCCTTTTCCCAACTGTGCGCCAGCAGCCGCAAGACGTACTAATAGCTGCCCCAGGTACTAGTTGCCGTCATCAAATTAAGGATGGCACGGGTCGTATAGCCTTGCATCCCATCGAAATATTGTGGAATGCATTGAACGAATCTTAACCCAGATTCGGTAATAAAATTCTGCTAAGGATATTTTCTCTAAAACATCTTAAGATAATACAAAGAGTTTTTCAAGCATTTGTATTATCTTTAATGGTATTTTTCAGAAACGTATACAAGTAGACCACAAGTCGTCATTTGCTTATTTTTATGAGAGAATAACGCCTAATATATAGTATTTTTGCATAATTTAAAATTTCAAGTGCTTTTAGCGAAGTATCATATTTAAGAAAGTAGTCATGCAGAATAAGATTTAATTTATGTGTTTTAGGGAACAGGCAACAGGCACAAGGCAAAGAGTGTTAAAATGTTTTTAACGACCACGGACAGG